>DASURJ010000129.1:0-4244 GCA_036280115.1 Gemmatimonadaceae bacterium | reverse complement strand
TCGTGCGCGCGCCGGACCTGTCACCAAGGATGCGCTGTGGGAGCGAGCGTCCGACGACACGCAGTCAATCTCTCGATCGAAGAACCGGACCGTAAGCTGGCGCTGGCGCCATACCAGTTTCCTTGACAGGAATTGCACGCGCAGACCGATTGATCGGGCTCGGGCTCGCTCCGTTCACTTCAGCCCCTTCACTCCCATGCGAATCACAGTCCGGTTCTCGCTCGCGGCGATGACAATCGCGGCAACGGCGTTCCCCGTCACGAGTATCGCCCAGCGTGCGGACTCCGCGAGCCGCCCTGGCCGCGGCGCGGAACTCCCACTCGAGCCATCGCGTACCGTGCGCTTCACGACGGACGAAGGCACGTGGATGTCACTCGACCTGTCGCCCGACGGAAGAACGCTCGTGTTCGACCTCGTCGGGGACGTCTACACGCTGCCCGTGAGCGGCGGCAAAGCCACACGCGTCACGGACGGTCTCCCGTTCGATGCGCAACCGCGATGGTCGCCGGACGGCAAGCACATCGTGTTCGTCAGCGATCGCGACGGATCGGATGACGTGTGGATCATGGACGCCGACGGAAAGAACGCGCGCCAGATTACGCGCACGGATCGCACGCAGTTCGTGTCGCCGGACTTCACGCCGGACGGCAAGTACATCGTGGTGTCGCGGAACGCGGTGCAGTACGGGACGCAGTACAACCTGTACCTTTACCATAGAGATGGCGGGACAGGCGTACGCATGACCGGCGTGACGGCGTCGGGTGCAGCCGGCGGAGCGCCTCCCGCACCCGGCGGGCCCGGAGGCGCGCAGCAACGGAACTACGTCGGCGCCGCGTTCGGCGCGGACTCGCGCTACATCTACGCCGCCTCGCGCAACGGCGGCGCCGCCGGCTACAACCAGACGGGCTTCGACTGGACGATCGTCGCCTACGACCGTGAGACGGGCGAGACGACCCCACGCGCCGCCGCGGTTGGTGGCGCGTTCAAGCCCGTCCTGAGCCCCGACGGCAAGTGGATGGTCTACGGCACGCGCCAGGACTCGGTGACTTCGCTCCGCATTCGCGACATGGAGTCGGGCGACGAGCACTGGCTCGTGGAGAACGTGCAGCGTGACGACATGGAGTCGCGGTTCACCCGCGACATCCTGCCGAACATGACGTTCACACCCGACTCGCGGTCGCTGATCGCGGCGTGGGGCGGCAAGATCCGGCGCGTGGACATCCCCTCCGGCCAGGCGGCCGAGATCCCTTTCACCGCCGACGTCGAGACGCCGCTCGGCGCGCTCGCCAAGTTCGACTACCCGATCAACGACTCGACGATCACCGTCGCGCAGATCCGCGGCGCGCGTCCGTCGCCGGACGGACGTCGCCTGGCGTTCACGGCGCTCGACAAGCTGTGGGTCATGGACCTTCCCGCCGGGACGCCACGCCGCCTGACGCGGTCGCCGCACGAGACCGGCGAACACTCGCCCGTGTGGTCGCCCGACGGCCGGTACCTCACGTACATCACCTGGAGCAACCAGGGCGGTGACATCCATCGCGTCGCCGCCGGGAACGCGAACGCCACCCCCGAGCGCCTAACGCGGCAGTCCGCGTTCTACTCGGCGGTCAATTACACGCCGAACGGACAGCGGCTCGTCGCCTACAAGTCCCCGCGGCAGCCTCGACTCGAGGAAGGGTTCCAGTACGGGCGCGAGCTCGTGTGGCTTCCGGCCGCGGGAGGCGTCACGACGTCCGTGTCCCCCGTGCCGGGCAACGCCGGGTTCCCACACTTCACGCGCGACGACAACGAGCGCATCTACATGGCGCAGGGCAACGCCGGCCTCGTATCCGTGCGCTTCGACGGCACCGACCGCAAGACGCACATCCGCGTGACCGGCGCGCTCGACCATCGCCAGCAGACGCCGCGGCCACAGACCGCCGACGAGATACTCGTCTCACCGTCGGGTGACCGCGTCCTCGCGTCGGTCGACGACAACGTGTACGTGATGGACATCCCGGTCGTCGGCGGACAGACGCCCACCGTGTCGGTCGCGAACCTGGCGCAGGCCGTGGTGCCCGTAAGGCGCCTCACGCGCATCGGCGGCGACTTCATCGGCTGGCACCCCGACGGCAACCGCGCCCACTTCTCCATCGGACGCAGCTACTTCACCTACGACTTTCCGCGCGCCGACTCGCTCGTGCGCGACTCGACCGTTCGCGCGGACGCTGCCCGCCGCGTCGCCGGTGGCGCTCAGCGTGATTCCAACGCCGCGAGCGACACATCCCGCAGCCGTCCCGCCTACGAGCCGGCACGTCTCGATGTCGCCATCACCGTGCCCAAGGACAGGCCGAGTGGCCAGGTGGTGCTCCGGAACGCCCGCGTGATCACCATGAAAGGCGACGAGGTGATCGAGCGCGCCGACGTGCTCGTACGCAACAACCGCATTGCCGCCGTCGGGCCGGCGGGCACGGTCCAGGTGCCTAACGGCACGCGCGAGATCGACGTCACCGGGAAGACCATCCTCCCGGGCTTCGTCGACACCCACGCGCACATGTGGCCGGACTTCGGGATCCACCGGTCGCAGGTGTGGATGTACATGGCGAACCTCGCGTACGGCGTCACCGCCACGCGCGACCCGCAGACCGCGACCACCGACGTACTCTCCTACGGAGACCTCGTGGAAACGGGCGACATCCTCGGGCCGCGGATCTTCTCCACCGGCCCGGGCGTGTTCTGGTACCTCGACATCAAGAGCCTCGCCGACGCCCGGGATGTGCTGCGTCGCTACTCCGAGTTCTACAAGACGAACACCATCAAGCAGTACATGGTGGGCGATCGAAAGGTGCGGCAGTGGGTCATCACGGCCGCGCGCGAGCTCGGGCTCTCGCCGACGCTCGAGGGCGGGCTCGACGCGAAGAAGAACCTCACCGAGGCGATCGACGGCTACGCCGGCATCGAGCACTCGCTGCCGATCGCGCCGCTCTTCAAGGACAACGTCCAGCTGCTCGCGGAGAGCGGCACGGTCTACACGCCGACGCTCCTCGTGCTCTACGGCGGACCGTTCGCGGAGAACTACTGGTACGCGAGCTACGACATCCTCGAGGACGAGAAGCTCGGGCGCTTCACCCCGAAGAGCGAGCTGTTGGCGCGCGGACTACGCCGGCCGGGATGGTGGCACCCGAGCCAGTACGCGCACTCGCTCATCGCCGCGCAGGCCAAGAAGATCATGGAGGCCGGCGGCCGCGTCGGTGTGGGCAGCCACGGCCAGCTCCAGGGACTCGGGTACCACTGGGAGATGTGGAATATCGCGAGCGGCGGAGCGACGCCCATGCAGGTGCTGAAGGCGGCAACCGTTCACGGGGCCGACGCAATCGGACACGGCAAGGACCTCGGCTCGATCGAAGCCGGCAAGCTCGCCGACCTCGTAGTGCTCGACGCGAACCCGCTCGCGGACATCCGCAACACGAACACGCTGCGGTACGTGATGAAGAATGGCCGACTGTACGACGCGAACACCCTGAACGAGGTGTGGCCGCGTCAGCGCGTCATGGCGAAACAGTGGTGGATGGATGAGGACCCGTCCTCGGCCGCGCCGTCGGGCGGGAACCAGAACTGATCAACCGTGCTCTACCGCGCGGCGCGGCCCGATGGCACTGCATTCGCAGGCTGGAGGCGCCGCGCCGTGCAAGTCGGTGATTGTCCGGCCCGGCGTTTCCCGGCGACCGCTGCCCCCTGGTAGTGCAGCGGCGTTCTGACATACCCGCACCGCGAGGCACCCATGGGCATCTTCGACAAGATCAAGGACAGCATCTTCGGGAACCGCAACGAGGCTCGTACGCCGGCCTCCGGTTCGCCGTCATTCTCAGGGGTCAGCGGCGGTGGTTCCACGACCGCGCCGGCCCCGACACCCGCTCCGGCGCCGGCGAGCACGATGTCTCAAGTCGACGTCGAAGCCATGCTCGAGGAGAAGGCGAAGAACTTCGGGCGCAAGGTGAACTGGCGAACATCGATCGTGGACCTCATGGCGCTCCTGGGAATCGAGAACAGCCTGGCAGAGCGCCGAGAGCTCGCGCGCGAGCTTGGCTACACGGGCGACATGAACGACACGGCCCCGATGAACATCTGGCTGCACAAGCAGGTGATGCGAAAGCTGGCCGAGAACGGCGGGAAGGTTCCGGCGGACCTGCTCGACTGACTGCGGGCTAGCTGCTTAATTGGGGTCGGAGTCATAAATCATCGTTTCGTCGCATATGCGACGAAAC
>DASURJ010000128.1:0-4799 GCA_036280115.1 Gemmatimonadaceae bacterium | reverse complement strand
CGACGCCGGCAACCGAATCGAGCAGCGTCACCGCGCCATCGAGCACGCGGAGCGACCGCTCGACCTCGACAGTGAAGTCCACGTGCCCCGGCGTATCGATGATGTTGATGCGATACTCCGGGCCCGTCGCGCTCCCCGTCTGGTGGCTCTCGCCATGGCGGCGCCAGAAGCACGTCGTGGCCGCCGACGTGATCGTAATCCCGCGCTCCTGCTCCTGCTCCATCCAGTCCATCGTGGCAGCGCCATCGTGGACCTCACCGATTTTGTGGCTCTTCCCGGTGTAGTAGAGGATGCGCTCGGTCGTAGTCGTCTTCCCGGCATCGATATGGGCCATGATGCCGATGTTGCGGTAGTGCTCGAGCGGAGTCGTTCGTGGCATATCTGCAGACTGTTCGTCGTCGCGTCGTTTCTCGGTCCTTCGCGTCGCGCGACTCGCGCCGCGAAAAGGATCTTCATCCAGCAAAAACGCGGGTGGACCAGGCGCCCCTTGAACAGGGACCGGTATCCATCCGCCACCGCCGGGTGTACTCGCCGTTTGGTGCGCGAGTGGGGACCCAAGGCGCGCCGTTCGTTCTCCCCCGAGCTAGAAAGGGATCTCCTCGAGTCGTTCCGCTGTGCGGCGGAACGTCACTTGGAATCGATCGGCGTCTGATTGTCCTGCGTTGCTTATCGGGAAACGCCGCGCATCGAATGCGCCACGGTCGGTCTTACCGAACCCCCGCCCAATGCATCCGAGTGATGCATGGCGAGCCCTTAAGGTCGCCGGCGCGCAGCTCGCCAGCGTCAACTCCCGGCACCAACGCGCGCATGCGAAAAATCGCT
This sequence comes from Gemmatimonadaceae bacterium, assembly GCA_036280115.1. GTDB lineage: Bacteria > Gemmatimonadota > Gemmatimonadetes > Gemmatimonadales > Gemmatimonadaceae > JAJKIV01. The sequence goes on along the minus strand of DASURJ010000128.1, from coordinate 3,977 downwards.
TCGCTCAACAGGGTCCGGAGCCGGGTAAATGTAGTCCCGATAAGGGCGAAGTCAATGCCACGAGCTTCGACCTACCCCCGGCTCGCCCACATGGTCTCGCACGCGGTGGGGCGACGTCAGTATTGCGAGAGCGAACCCGCCCGCCGCGCGTACGCGAACGACCAACGCATCGCCAGGACTCCGGCAATGACACACAGAGCCGTCAGTCCCGCCAGGCGTGCGAGATCCCCGATGATCGCGCTGATCGGATAGCCCAACAGCAGAGACTGCCTCAACGCCCGCAGCCCCGGAGTGAGCGGCAACCACTCCGCAACCGGCGCCACCACCGGCGGCAGCACGGTTGTCGGAAAGTAGACGCCCCCGAGTATCGTCGAGACGACCAGAAGCCCCTGCGGCAGTGTCGCGTTCGTGCGAAACGCCACTACGAGCGCCGCCGCGATGAGCCCAAGCCCCGCGTGCGCCGCGACCACCGCCGCGACGATCAGCAACGCCTCCGGCAAGCGAAGCCAGTGCATCTCCAGACCCAGGCCCAGCCCAACGATCACGAGCAGGAACGCCCGCCCCGCGGCCCACGCGAACGGATAGCCCGTCTGACCGCCCAGGATCGCGGACAACGGTGTGGGCGTCACCAGCAACGACTCGAAGAATCCGCTCGACAGCCCACCGCTCACGGCTGCCGCGAAGGAGGACAGCGCCGTCGCGACGAGCGCGAGCACCGCCGTCCCGATCAGCACGAACCCGAAATATTCCCGTCCCTCCTCGGCGATCACCGACGCCATGAAGGGCTGCAGCGCCGTCGCGACGAAGTACACGGGCACGATCGTCACGAGCAGAGAGACGAACGAGAGCACGAACGACACGCGGTAACTCTTTGCAGTTCGCCACGAAGCGCGGACGAGCGCGCCTGCCGCGCGGAAGCTCATCGGCGCACGCTCCGGCCGATCGCACGCTCCATGAGCTCGCCAAGCGGAGCGACAACGCGCTCGAACCGGGCGACGGACACCCCCGCCGTCACGAGCGACCGAAGAACATCCTGCGCCACCTCGTCGCCCCCTTCGATCTCGAGGTCTACGCGCCACCATCGCCCGTCGCTCTCCGACCGAGCCGCGACTCGCCTGACGCGCCCCCCGGCCACGAGCTCGGCCAGCCCTCCGTGGTTGGGTTCGCGAGTCCACACCGCGTAACGCGATCCCATCAACGTTTCGCCAAGTGTCGCCGCCCGTCCCTCGGCGGCAACGCGTCCGCGATGCAAGACAATCACGCGGTCGCAGAGCTCGAACGCTTCCTCGGTGCGGTGCGTGGCGATCAGTACCGCGCAGCGCCGGCGCGCCGCGAGCTCCTCACGCAGGAACGTGCGGAATGTGTGCGCCGCCGTGGGGTCGAGGCTCCGCGTCGGCTCATCGAGCAACAGCACACGAGGATGCCCGAGTAATGCTCGGGCCACGAGCAGGCGCTGCATCATCCCGGCCGAAAACTGCCCGACCATCTTCCGTCCCGTGTCGCCGAGCCCCACGACGTCGAGGGCGTCGGCAACGCGTGCGTTGGTTTCCGATTTCGGCAAGCGCAGCAGCGCCGCGAAGAGCTCGAGGTTCTCGTGGGCCGAAAGTCGCCAGTAGAGACTGCGTTCGTTGGCCAGCACGGACGCGATGACCCGACGCACGCTGGCCGCGTCGCGAACCACGTCGTGTCCGGCGACCGTCGCCGTCCCGCGGTCCGGCGCGATGAGCGTCGCGAGCACCTTGAGCAGGGTCGTCTTGCCAGCGCCATTCGGACCGAGCAGCCCGACGAACTCGCCCGCGTGCACCCCGAGCGACACGTCGACGAGGGCGGGAACGGTCGGAGCGTGGAACGGCTGGCGAAACACCTCGGCGAGCGACCGGGCGGGTGGAAACGACTTCCAGAGCTCGGTCACGCGAACCAGCGGCGCCTCCGCGGATGGCTCCGCGCGCGAGGGCGCCGGCGGCGCCGACGGTGACGTCATGAAGCGATCGATACCGCGGCAGCAGCGTTAGGCACCACGCCCGTGCGATGCCACGAGATGATTCGCGCCGCGACCGCATCCAGCCGATCGATCGCGCGAGCGACGTCGATGACGTGCACCGGCACTGCCGCCGCGAGCGCCGCCGCGCGCTCGAGCACGACCGGCGCCTCACTCCCGCCTAACAGGCCTCCGATCTTGGAGAACTGGACGAGCGCCAGCGCCGAATGAACCGGCTGGAGGCGCGGACCGCGCGATATCTCGATTCCCGTGGTCGCACCGGGACGCAGCAGGTAGCAGGCGCGGAGCGGCACCTCACCGTGCGCGAGCTGGTCAGGCTCGAGTTCGATGGTAGGCTTGTCGCCCTCCGCGGAGGACGGCGTAGCACCGAGCGCCCGGATCGAATCCGTCCAGAGGCGTGGGCGTTGGACACCGACAACCGCCCACGGTTGCCCCGCGTCATCGAATCGCGTGATGACGGCATCGTCGGCGACGAGACGTGCGCCGTTCCGCACGAGCGCGAGGGCGAGCGTCGACTTGCCGGCATGCTTCGGCCCCAGGAAGGCAATGCCGTGGCCGTCGACTGACACAGCGCTCGCATGCAGCGTGAGGCGGCCGTCTGCATGCGCGGCCAACGCAATCACTCGGCCCAGGAGGTCGGCGCGCACTGCCGCTTCGGTAGCGCTCGGCCCCGGATACCAGGCGATCGTTCGATCGGCGGCGCGTACGTCGAACGTGCCCGTATCGTCGAACGCCAGACGAAGCAGTCCGGGCGCCGCGTACGCGTGGACGAGGACTTCGCCGTAGACGATCTCGGAGCCTGTGGGCGAAACTGATTCGACCGGCGGGTCGCCCCGCTGCGTCGCGATTCTCCAGAGCGGGCCGTCGCCACCGGGCTCGGTTTCGGCCAGCTCGGGGAGCGGGAAGTCGCTTTCGAGCCGGACCCCGAACACCGAATGCGTACACACGTTGATGACGGTGCGAGGGCGGGTGGGGTTCCTTGCGAATTCGGTCACGTCGACCAGGTGTGGCATGCACGCGACGTTCGAAGTGAGGCTTCGCAACGGAATCGCAGGGGCGAGCCCGTCGTGCCTGGGGTCACCCGGACCGATTGCAGTCCCGCGCGTCACTCGCGCGTTCAGCACGGGAACCGAGGAAACAGAGCCGACGCCGGGCGACGAGGGCGCGATGCTCGAGCAGCGACGAAGCGGTGCCGGCGGCGTCTCGGTTCCGGGGACCACTCAATAACGCGCTGTGCCGCAACGTGTTATGACCGGCCGCAGGCGGAGGGGTCACCCACGGGAACGTTGGGTCCACAATTGCCCACGCCCACCGGCAGCGACCCGGCCGCGAGCATCGGGCTCATTCCAAGGGACGCGAACGGGGCCATCACGATTTGCCGGAGCGTGCCGAAGCGCTCGAGTTTTGGGGATTCGTACATGGTGTCTCCGAGAAGTTCACGGCTGAGATTGGCAATCGGCACGCCAGACTCGTCCATTGAGACACCCCAACGCTGTCAACGCCCTGTACAGTTGTCAACGCCTCGCGCACGCGAGCTACGTGGCCTTCGCGACCACCAAGCCGCTCGCCAGAAGCGCCTCGATGAACTCTCGAGCATCGGCGCGGAGACGGGTTGGGTCGACGTCGGGATAGTTGCGCTCCAGCTCCGCGCACAGTTCACCGAACTCGAGAAGCGTCGGTGGCAGGAGTGACCAGATCTTCGCTCCCACTTGATTGACGCCGAAGTAGACCTCGTCCGCGGTGGAGAGGAGTACCCCGCCCTCACTGAGCTCTTTGAAGATCGCAGCGGGGGACGGCCAGGGCAGTGGAGATTCGTCGGTCAGCGCTGCGGTACCAGTCACGCGTCATCCTGTGAGATGTGTCATTACGGACTGCGCACGGCATGCCGACGGTAACAACTCGCTCGGCGAGTTACTCGACGGAAACAGAACGTGACGAAAGCAGAGGCGCCCCGCACGAGCCAGCCGGGCGTGAACGT
>DASURJ010000127.1:0-8749 GCA_036280115.1 Gemmatimonadaceae bacterium | reverse complement strand
GGTGGACGGTGCAGGCGCTCACGAACGGGACGTGGAAGACGTGGGTGCTGCCGGGCTCGCAGCGACGCCTCATCGTCGCGCCGGCCGGCGAAGAGCGTCCTTCGCGCGTCGTCGTGACCGCCGTGGATCGATACGGCACGGCGAGCACGCCCGCGGAAGCGAAGTAGTCGTCATCTTAGGCAGGCGCCGAGGTGGATATGGCCTTCAGCACTTCCACGAGCTGTTGGATGTCTTTGCTGGTCGTGCTGCCGGACCGCACGACCATGTAGACCTGGTTCAGGCATGGCGCGCCGCGACCGGCGTAGACGATCTCCACTTCGCCGCGCGCGCATGCTGCCCGAACCGAATCGCGAGGCACGATCGACAGCCCCGCCTCACGACGCACGAAGTCGATCACCTCCTCGAGCTCGCTGAAGTGCGCGACGCTCTGGAGCGTCGCGGGCTGATCGCCGAAGTTCGCGTCGAACCAGCGACCGAAGACGTAGTCGCCTTCCTGATACGTCACGAACGGGCTCCGCTCGAATACGTCGAGCGTGGTGAGATCCGGCGCCTTCCGTCCGCGCCGCCGTGCCGGTGAGATCAGGACCAGCTCCTCGTCGTACACCGCCCGATACCGCAGATGATTCGTGATCCGACGATTGTAGACGAACGCCGCGTCGCATTCACCGCGCTCGAGACGCGCTACCACGACGTCAGCCGAATCGAACGCGACGTGTGGCGCGAGCGCCGGCTCGCGGTGCCTGGCCCGTAACTCGGCCAGTCGATGCAGCGCGGGCACGAGCACGTAGCGTCCGAACCCCGAGGCCGAACCAAGTCGTAGCGGGTCCGGACGATGACCACCGGCGCACTCGCTGCGGACGCGCACGAGCTCGCCGAAGAACTCGTGGCAGAACGAGCGAAGGCGTTCGCCCGCCGGCGTGAGAAGGACGCGTCGTCCGCCGCGCTCAATGAGCTTTGTGCCCAGCACCCGCTCGAGCGAACGCACCTGGTAGGAGATCGCCGGCTGCGTTCGCCCGAGCCGGTCCGCGGCGGCCGTGAACCCGCCCTCGGAGCAGACGGCGTAGAAGACCTCCAGGTATGGGAGTTCGGGGCTGAGCCGCGCTTCGGATAAAGGCATTTTGTCGTCGCGATAACATCGCGTGGCTTGTTTTATGGGTCAGACGCTGCCACCGTGCGGCATGCCTGTCAAGCATTCTCTTTTTCAACTCGCGTTGGCTTGCCTAACGCCAATGGTCGATCCCGCGCGCATGGAGCCGATCGGCCACGGCCTGCTGCGCCACCCGTCCCCGCCGTCAGCCCCCACGATCGAGGCCCAGTCTCCCGGCCGCGGCGATGCCGCGTTTCTGTTCGCGTACCGCGCGAAGCCCGGCATGGACGCCGCCTTTGCCCAGGGCTACCGGCGTCACCTCGACTGGCACGCACAACGCGGCGACTCCCTGAGCTGGCTCGCCTGGACGGTGATCGACGGCCCGAACCTCGGCACCTTCGTTGACGGCGCGTTCGGCATCGGATTCAAGGCGTTCGACGACCGCGTCGACCCGCGCGGTGACGCCGAGGACGGTGCGCGGAACGTGACTGCGTACGCGAACCCGACTTCGCGCGAGGTATACCGACTACGCCGCGATCTGGGCACGGCCGCTCGGCTCGAGGCCGGTCGGCCAGCAGCCATGCAGAAGGTTGTCCACCTGACGATTCGCCCAGAGGCAGTGCACTCGGCCGAGACCGCGATGCGTACCATCGCTTCCCGGCGGCGCGGTCGCGGGCTGGACTATGCGGTGTACGCGCGTGTATCTGGCGGTACGAGCCCGGCGTTCATGCTGATCGCACAGCTCGCGGCGTGGGCAGATCTCGAGGACCCGAACGCAGACCCGACCCGCGCGGTCATTGCTGCCCTCGGATCGACGGTCGCTCATGCCGAGAGCGAGATCTGGTCGTATCGGCGCGAGCTGACGTACTTCCCGAAATGATTCGCCCATGATCGCCAGGGACGCGGCCGTATCGCCGTCACCGAGCTCCACCCACACTCGGCGCGCGGCCAGGGCGATGTCCGCACTCGTACGCTGCGCCGGGCGTGCGAGTGCCGGCAGAACGGATTAGCGGATTAGGGGTCAGAGTCCTAACGCATCGTTCCATTGCCTTGGCAATGGAACGATGCGTTAGGACTCTGACCCCTTACGTACCGTTTCTCATCGAGCCAGGACCAGCTCGATCCGCGTGTACACGAACCGGCCGTTGTACCCGAACGGCGACGCGCCTGCCCACGGGAAAATCCCGTAGCCGTTATCGAGCGTGTTCTTGTCCGGGAACGTGTCGAACAGGTTGCGCGCACCTAACGCGAGCCGAGTGGCGCCAAAGCGCCGGCCGAGCTCGACGTCGAAGAGCGTCTTGGCCCCGAAGAGTTGCTCGCACGTCTCGCACAGCCCCGGCGCCGAGGAGAATTTCCCGTAGTACGAGCCGCGCAACAACAGATTCGTCGGGCCGCGCGTGAAGTCGGCCGTGACCGTCCCGCGCCAGTCCGGGCGCTCCTTCTCGATCTGAATGCGGGCGAACATGTCCACGAGCTCCGCGCCCGTCCCCTCGAGCTCTGGCGGGAGCGGCCGCTGATCCGCGACCTCGGTGGCCGTGTAGTTCACCCCCGTGCTCAACGTCAACGCGCTCCGCGTACCGAGAGTCGTTCGGTAGTTCGCCGTCAGATCGATGCCCTTCGTGCGCGTGTCGATGATGTTCGTGAAGTACTGCGCGGACGTGAGCGGCAATCCTCTCGCCGCCAGGATCGCCTCGATCGCCGGTCCACCAATGAATCCCGTGAGCAGAATCCGGTCGTTCAGGTCGATGACGTAGCCGTCGAGCGTCAGATTGAACGCGTCGATCGGGCTCCACGCGACCCCCGCACTCACGTTCACCGACGTCTCCGCCTTCAGCGGTTCGGCGCCTAACGCCTGAGCGACGGGGTCGTTGACAGGGAAGATCCCGACCTCGAACGGGATCTGACGGCCGGTCGTCTCGTCGAGCCGGAAGTTCGTGATCCGGCTGCCGTAGAAGCTCTGCGCGAGCGATGGGGCACGGAACCCCGTGCTGAACGAGGCGCGGAGTACGAGCGGCGTCGTCGGCTGGTAGCGCATCGCGACCTTCGCGCTGAGCTTCGACCCGAAGTCACTGTAGTCCTCGAACCGCGCCGCCCCGTTCACGAGAAACTGCGGAGTGACGTTGGTCTCGAGATCGACGTAGGCGCCGATGTTGTTCCGCGACTCATCCACCTCGGTCGACGGCAAAAAGCCGCTGAACACCTGCGAGCCCGGCGCCGCGGGGTCGCCGTACCGGTCGGGGTGGCCACCCTGAATCCACGAACCCGGCTCGCCGGCAACGAGCGTGAACGACTCGCGGCGATACGAGGCACCGAACGCCACGTTCAGCGGGTTACGCAGACCGACATCGAGGGGACGAGCGATGTGGGCGTTGAGCCCGAACTCGCCCGCGCGAAGCCCGCCGGCGTAGAAGCGCGTGCTGTTCGGGATGCCAGGATCATCCGCGGTACCCAGGACGCCATCCAACCCCGGCGCACAGGGCGTGTCGAGACAGGGACCGAGCGACGCATTCAACGTGTTGCGCAGGTGATAGTCGAACACGTCGCGCCCGTACGACGCCGCCGCGTCGTAGTTCCACCCGGCCGCCGCACCCCGAATGCCCGCGGCCGCCGACCAGTCCACGACGTCGGGCCGGAACTCCGGGAGAAAACCCATCGGATAGATCTGCGGCCAGTTCCGCTCCGACAGTCCCTGCCGGTAGAAGCCATTCCCCGTACCGACGCGATAGGTATAGCCGCCGAAGCCATAGAGCTCGCTCGTTCCGGCCGCGTTCACCGGAAGACGGAGATTCGCGAACGTGAGGATGTCTTTCGCGAGACCGTCGCCCAGGTGATGGTTGGGCTGCTCGACCGGGTTGTTCTTCTGGACGATGTTGCCGTTCTCGTCCACGACGTCCGCGTCGCCCGGGGAGATCTGATCGGCCGCCTCGGGCCACGCGCGGTTCGTCGGCTGGCGGTTGCGATACTCGGCGAACAGGCCTAACGACCCGCGCGCGAGCGGGAGCCCCCAACCGCCGTTGAGGTTGAACGTCTCGCCGTCGTCCGGAAAATCCTTCACGACGTACTGTCCGACGTCCGCATTGATGAACGGCGCGAACTGGCCATCCTTGACCACGAGGTTGACCACGCCCGCGATCGCGTCCGACCCGTATTGGGCGGCCGCGCCGTCGCGGAGCACCTCCATGCGGCCGATCGCGCTCGCCGGGAACGCGTTGAGGTCCACCCCCGTGGAGCCCGCGGGCATCCCGAACGCGAACACGTGGACGAGCGCGCTGCGATGGCGGCGCTGCCCGTTCACGAGCACGAGCGTGTGGTCGGGCGACAGGCCGCGCATCGTGAACGGCCGCACGATGTCGTCGGCGTCGGTGACGCTCTGGCGCGGGAAGTTCACCGACGGCGATACGTTCTGCAGGATCGCCGACAGCTCCGACGTCCCCTGCTGCGCGATCACCTCGGCCGGAATGATGTCCACCGGGACCGCGATCTCGTCGGCGGCCGTGTGCGACGCCCTGGAGCCGACGACGACGTCGACCGCCGCGAGCTGCACCGCGGAGCGACGCATGGTCAGGTCTTGCGTGACTGTCTCCCCCGAGCGCACCGTGACCTCCACGGCGAGCGGTGCGTAACCGATGACCTGTGCGCGGATGGTCCGCACCCCAGCCGGGACGCCGAGGAGGACGTACGCTCCACTTGCGGATGACTGGGCGCGGACGTTCGTGCGATCCACGGCCAGGAGAGCGCCAGCGAGCGGTGCACCCGTAGAGTCGATCACCCTCCCGCGGACGCTCCCGACCTGGGCGCTGGCCGCCGAGCCGATGGCGAGGAGAACGGGAAGCGCGAGATACGTCGGACACCGAAGCCACATAGATCCTCCTATGGCGTAGAAACATCATAGCTATCAGCTATCAGCTATCAGCGACGAACCTCACTCACACAGCTCTCGCGTCATGGTGCTGACGGCGAAAACCCTGCGGGCCACGGTGAGCACGGAGTCAGGGTCGAGCGGCCGGCGGCGTACGCATGGCGCTTCATCCGGGCGAACGAAGACGTATCCCGCTGTCAGCGGCTCGCCCAGCGTGAGGGTGGTATCGAGCCCGTGGCTGCTCGTGAGCCTCAGGCGCGGTTCGATAATCAAGGCGAATCCAACGCCGTTTGCCTCCAGGCTGTCGCCGACGGTCGCCATCGCATAATTCCAGTCATCCGCCTTGACGGCGAGGTCCGGCATCGTGTCGACGGCGCCGTCGGGGACAATGAAGTACGCGGCGACCGTGGGGCGCGACACGGCGATCTGCGCGAGGTCGCCCACGTCCACAGACGTGGGCGTGTCCGCCGCTGCCCCGGTCTCGCGACCCGGCTGTTCACAGGCGAACAGCACAAGAGCAGTCGCAGCGACGACAACCGGGGAGGCGCTGGATGGCATGCTGGTGGCTGGGGGACCGACACTCGACGACGATTCTGAACGTACTGCCCGCCATCCAACGCTGACAGGCCGCACCGGAGTTGCCGAGCGGGCGTGGACCGGGCATCGTCAATCGCGTTGGCGAGAACCGGCACCCACAATGGAGAAGACCCCATGAAACGCAGAGAGTTCGTCGTTCGCTCCGCTGTAGGGTCCGCCGCGCTCGGGGTGGGCAGGATGCCGTTCGCGGAGATGCGTGAGCCCGTGGAAGCGGCACGTGCCGCGACGCGCAAGATCCTCATCGCGGGCGGCGGCTTCAACACGGCGTTCATCCGCTACATGGCGCAGCTCACGGGCAAGCCGCGCCCGAAGCTCCTCTACCTGCCGACCGCGTCAGCCGACAGTCCCGGCGGGATCATCAGCTGGTTCCGGAACTGCGCCCCGCTCAACGTGGAGGCGCAGGTGCAGGAGAGCTTCATCGCGAGCACCCGGCAGTCGCGTGGGTGGGACGAGGTCCTGCTGTCGGTGGACGGTATCGTGTGCTCTGGCGGCAACACGCTCAACCAGCAGGCGATCTGGAAAGCACAGGGGATCGACGTGGTGCTCCGGGAGGCGTGGGACCGCGGGATCGTGTTAGGCGGAGCGAGCGCGGGCTCGTTGTGCTGGTTCGAGGAGGGGACGACCGACTCGCGCCCGAAGGAGCTCACGATCGTGAAGTGCCTCGGTTTCCTGAAGGGGAGCCACTCGCCGCACTACGACGCGGAGCCGGGGCGGCGGCCGCTCTACCAGAAGCTCATCGCGTCGGGGGAGATGAAGCCCGGGTACGCGTGTGACAATGACGCGGGGATCTACTTCGAGGACAACGAGGTGAAGCGGGTGGTTCACACGCGTGCGGCTGCAAAGTGCTATTACGTGAGCGTGGTCGGCGGGAAGATCGACGAGCGCGTTATGGAACCGGAGATGATCTCGTAGCTCGGTTCGGCGCGAATGACGCTCTGCCAGGAGGATGAGGATCGCGTTCGCGATCAGGCCATCACGCGATCAGCACTCGTGCGACTCCGACGCTCGCACTCGGCAGCGTGATCGCGGTTCGGATCGCCCGCGCAATCTTGGCTCCGCCGTGCGATGACGGCTCGATCGGGTTCGCGTAATCAACCGGTTCGTTGCACACCAGACGCAGATCGATCGCCGTCAGCGCTCGCTCGAACGCCACTCGCAGAATCGCATCGTTGAACACGGTGAGCGCCGTGGACGCGAGGCGCTGAAAGTCCGCGTCCGGAAAGTTGCCGTTGTAGATCGTGCAGAGCGTGAGGGGCACCTGCCGCTCGACGAGCGCGGCCACGACGCTCCGGTATCGTCCCTCGAACTCCGCCGCGGCGTCCGCGAGCCGCTCGAGCACCTCCGCACTCGAGCGCACGCGGAGGTCGAGCACCTCCATGTGGCCGAGCGCGTCGTTGCCGCCGACGCTCAGCACGATGTGCGACACGTCAGATGGGATCGCACGCAGCTGACGCGCCATCTCGAGCGTGGTCGCCCCATCGAGGGCACCTAACGTCGCCCGCCACCCCCCCGGAAGAACCCCGCGGAGCTGCGTGATGACGTCGGGGCCTCCGCGGGTATACGCCGCATTGTCGAAGATCGAATCACCGAGTAGAACGACGTGTGACATGAGCTCCCTTCGCAGCTCGAGTCATTCCGAGCGGAGCGGCCGCAGGCCGCGCAGTCGAGGCATCGCAGCACTTCGGGCCTCCGCTTGGAATGACCGCAAGCCGCCGCGTCAGGTTCGAAGCGCCGCCGACGGGTCGATGCGGCCGATCCGAAGCGCGGGGAGGAACGTCGCCGTGAGCCCGATCGCAACCACGAGCGCGACGACGACGACGTAGGTCATCGCGTCGAAAGTCTCCACCCCGTACAGCAGCGCCGCGACCACGCGGGACGCGCCAAGCGCAACGACGACGCCGATCGCGACGCCGCCTCCGACGAGCACAGCGCCTCGTCCCAGAACCGTTCGTAACAGCTGCCCCTCGTTGGCACCCAGCACCAGCCGCACACCGAACTCTCGGCTGCGCTGGCTGACGATGTACGAGATGATGCCGTACACGCCGAGGCCGGCGAGCAGCATCGCGCTCACGGCGAATCCCATGAGCACGACTGCGACGAAGCGGGTGCTCGACGTCTCCGAGCGCACGATGCTCGTGAGCGGCCGTGCCTCGGAGATACCCACCGGTGCACCGCTCTCCCGGATGGTTCGCGTGATCGAGGAGATCGCGATCCCGGGAGCCGCATTGCTCCGAACGAACAGCGTTGCGGTGTATCGCGGCGCGCCCACGTTCTCGCCCGCGAGCAGGTAGATCGCGGGCGTGTCGGCCGCGTCGACCGATCGGAAGCGGACGTCGCGCGCCACGCCGACGACCTCCATCGATGTCCCCGCGCCCTCGGTGATCGCGACCTCCTTCCCGATCGGCGACACGGTCCCGAACAGGCGCCGCGCGGCTGTTTCACTGATCACCACGCGCGGCCGGCCGACCGTCGTGTCCTCCGCCACGAGCGCTCGCCCGGCGGTGATCGCAATGCCCATGGTGCGGAGGTAGTCCTCCGATGCCGCATGGTACTCCACACCCACCGGCCGCGCGGTTGGATCGGCGTCTCCCACCGCACGAAGGCCCACCGAATACATGCACGCGATATCGAATGGCACACACGAGGTCGTCGCTGCTCCACGCACCGACGGCATACCCGAGACCTGCCGGAGAATCTCCTGCCGGCGAATGCGCGCCGATGCCGACGTGTCGATCGAGGTGAGCCGGAACGTGATCACGCCCTCCGGTCGAAAGCCGAGGTCGGTGGCGAGCATCTCGCCAAGACTCCGCGTCAGGAGCCCGGCCGTCACGAGCAGGATGGTCGCGAGCGCCACCTGTGTCATGACGAGGAACTGCCGGCCACGCACCGGTGCCGACGTGTGCGAGTCACCCGCCGATGTCATGAGCTTCACGGGATCCACACGTGATGCCGCGACTGCCGGCCCTATGCCAAACATGAGGGTCGCCAGCGCTGCCATCGCCGATGAGAACGCGAGCACGCGCAGGTTTGGCGCCAGTGACGCGCCCGCCAGGAGATCCGATCCGCGCAGGAGCACCCAGTGCTGCGGCAGCGCCGGGCGCAGCTCCGCCAGCGCCGCGGCGAACAGGAACCCCACGCCCACGCCTAACGGCAAACCTAACGCACCGAGGAGCGCGCTTTCCGTGAAGACCTGTCGTCCGATGCGG
>DASURJ010000126.1:0-6105 GCA_036280115.1 Gemmatimonadaceae bacterium | reverse complement strand
CGGCGACGAGCGCGAACACGATCGGCACGACGATGAGCGCCGTCAGCACCGACATGCGCTTCGTCATGATGAGCGCCATGAACGTGGCGATCATCACGAACGCGAGGATCGTCAGCAGTTGTGGGGTCACGGGCGGGGATGTGGAAGCCGCGGGGTTCGATCGCCCACGAGTCTACGGGCAGCGGTCGAGGTCGGCGAGAGGTGACAGCAGGTGTTATGATCCGTACGCAGCCCGCCCAGCTGGGAGGCCAGCTGGTGGCTGGCAGGCTGCTAGCTGCAGCTCCGAGCTGGAACGCTCCTGACAGCGGCTGGCAGCTGGCTGCCAAGCATGCAGCCTCGACTCCCGACTCCCGATTCCTGATTCCTGATTCCTGATTCCTGATTCCTGATTCCTGATTCCCGATGACGATAAGCTCCGACACCGATCTCGCCGGCATGCAGCGCGTGGGGCAGCTCGTCGCGCGCACTATCGCCCACATGCGCGCCCACGTCCGCCCGGGGATCACCACCGGGGAGCTCGACGCCATCGGCGAGCAGTTCGCCCGCGCCGCCGGAGCACGGTCAGCACCGCAGCTCGCCTACGACTTCCCGGGCTTCAACTGCCTCAGCGTGAACGACGAGATCGTCCACGGCATCCCGGGCGCGCGCGTGCTCCGCGAAGGCGACGTCGTGAAGCTCGACGTGACACTGGAGCTCGACGGCTACATGGCAGACAGCGCCGTGACGGTCGTGATCCCGCCGGTGTCGCTCGAGGCGCGAAAGCTTCAGCGTGCGGCGCGCGTCGCGTTCAATCGCGGCCTCGACGTCGCACGGGCCGGACAGACACTCCGTGAAGTCGGACGCGCGGTCGAAGCGGCCGCGCGGCGCGAAGGCGTGTCCGTGGTGAGAGAGCTAACCGGACACGGCATCGGACGCCGGATTCACGAGTCGCCCTCGGTACCCAACTGGGCGGATCCCACCGTGCGCACCGTCCTGACCGAAGGGCTCGTCATTGCACTCGAGCCCATGCTCACGAGCGCGCCGGCGCGAGTAGTCGAAGAACCCGACGGATGGACGCTGCGGACGCACAACCGTGTGCTCGCTGCCCATCACGAGCACACGATCATGATTCGCCGCGGCGCGCCGCTCGTGCTCACAGCAGCCGCCTGACACGCGCCTGGATTCGGCGAATCGGAAACCGGAGGCCGCGGTGGAACAGGTTCGACTCGGAATGCAATGGGAACCGGAGCGGCCCCGAATCCTCGTGGTCGCCTGCTCCGACGGCCGACTCCAGGAAGCGACCGACGAGTTTCTCTCCCGCGCGCTTGGCGTGAGGCAATACGATCGACTGTACGTGCCTGGCGGCGGTGGAGCGCTCTCGGCGAGCGGCCGGGAATTCATTCGCGCCGGACAACTGCGAGCGGAGTGCCGGTTTCTGGTCGAGGCGCATCACGTCGAACACCTGGTTCTCCTGTTTCACGGCCCGTCAGTCGACGGCCCGGCCGAGTCCACCTGCGCCGACTACCGGCGCAAGCAGTCGTGGGCGCAACCCGATCAGATCCGGGCGCAACAGGACGCTGACGTGCGCGATCTTCTTGCGCGGCGTGGCGAGTTCGCCAGCGACGCCGAGGTGTCGATCTTCCGTTTCGAGGTCGGCCGCGACGGCGAGCTCTCCGTGGTGACGATGCACACCGATGCATCCGAGCCGTCGCAGCGCGCGCTCGCCTAGCGATGTCCGTGACCGACCTCGCGCTCTCCCAACGCCTCGAGCGCGCCGAGGCGAAGGCGAGTGCAGCCTACATCGAGTCGCGCGCGCGAATCGCGCCGTCGCTCGGCGCCGAGTGGCGCGACGTGTCCGGGACCTATGCGATGTTCGACGGCGTCGGCTCGCCGCTGTCGCAGACGTTTGGCTTTGGCCTCTTCGCGCCACCCGCCGCGGACGATCTGACCACGATCGAGCGTTTCTTTCTCGAGCGGGGCGCCCAGGTGTTTCACGAAGTCAGTCCGCTCGTGGACCCTGCGGTCCTCGGGCTCCTCGGCGATCGTGGTTACCGACCTGTCGAGCTGACGAGCGTCATGCACATGTCGCTGGCCGAGCCGACGATGGGGTCGTGGCGCAGCCACTCCCCCGCCCCGCCGTTGGACGTCGTGCATGTCGAGCCCGGCGAGGAGGACGTCTGGGCCGAGACGGCCGCGCGCGGATGGAGCGAGACGCCGGAGCTGGCCGCGTTCATTCGTGAGTTCGGCGAAGTGAGCGCGCGCGCGGCTGGCACCATGTGCTTCCTGGCACGCTGGGACGCCGAGCCCATTGCCGCTGCCGCGCTGGCGATTCATGACGGCGTCGCGCTGCTCGCCGGCGCGAGTACCGACCCTCGGTTTCGCGGTCGCGGTGCGCAGGCGGCGTTGTTGGGCGCTCGGCTCCGCTACGCGATGGAATCGGGCTGCGACCTCGCGATGATGGGCGCGCAGCCCGGAAGCGCGTCGCAGCGGAATGGCGAACGGCAAGGGTTCCGCATTGCCTATACGCGGATCAAATGGGGCTCCGAGCATCATCGCGCCGGGTAAGCATCGCGGCGGGCGGTCCGGCAGGGAACTGCAGGAGGACAGGATGGACGGGATTGAGCAGGATGACGAAAATGACCCGGGCGGCAGCGGGGAACGGCCGCCGCGGCGCCACCATTCCAGAGAGCAGTTCACCCTGCAGCTACCAGCACCAGCTAACAGCGACCAGCGCTGGTTGCTGTTCCCTGTTCCCTGTTCCCTGTTCCCTGTTCCCTGTTCCCGGTCTCTATTCCCAGCGGAGTGCACGCACCGGATCGAGCCTCGCCGCGCGGTGGGCGGGGAGCCACGTCGCGAGCGCGCCAACCGCGAGCAGCACGAGCGACACCGCGACAAGCGTCACAGGGTCCGTCGGCGTGATGCCGTAGAGCATCGGCGTCGCGAGACGCCTGAGCGATACTGCGGCGAGCAGGCCGACGGCGAGACCGGAACCCGCGACCACGAGCCCGTGCCTGAGGATCGAGCGGCGCACCGTTCGCGGCGTCGCGCCTAACGCCATACGGACGCCGATCTCGCGCGTACGCTGCGCCGTAATGTACGAGAGCACGCCGTAGAGGCCGATCGCGCCCATGAACAGGCCGACCAGCGCGGCAACGGCCAACCCCAGCATCGAGAACCGCATCCCGCCCTCCGCCGCCTCCACCACCGACGCGAGCGTACGCGTCTCGGCGAGCGGAAGCTCGGCGTCGAGGTCGGCGAGCGCGCTGCGTACCGTCGCGATCACCGTGGCGGGCGGCATGGCAGTGCGCACCGCGTACACCATGGAGCGGGCGAGCCAGTCCATGTCCACGCCCTCGCGATTCACCATCGCGTAGTACACCGCGCCCATGGGCTCCTTGTCGAGCGACACGCCGCGCACGTCACCGACGACGCCCACGACGTTCGACCACGCGCGCTCGCCGGGCACGCCCGCCAGCCCGTGCGCGACGCCCGTCCCGATCGATGGACGCGGTGCCATGATCTTGCGCGCCACGCTCTCGCTCACGAGCACCGCACCGGTGGGGCGGTCCGTGTCGGAGCGCTCGAGCAACCTCCCTTGCGCGAGCGGAATCCCCATCGCCTCGAAGTAGCCCGGCGTCGCCACGCGCATCTCGACGAGCGGCGGCATCACACCAGGCGGGTACGGCCGGCCATCGACCCGCAGCGGATCGATCTCCGAGCTGTACCCCGCGAGCGGCAACTGCCCGGTCGCCCCTGCCGCCTCCACGCCGGGGAGTGCCCGGATTCGATCGAGCATTGCATAGTGGAACCGCGCGACATCCTGCGCCTCGCGATAGCGCGCGTACGGGAGCGCGATGCGGAACGTCACGACCCCCTCGGCCTCGAAACCGGGGTCGACCGCGCGCAACTGCTGGAAGCTGCGCAGCACGAGCCCCGAGCCCACGAGCAGCACGGTCGCCATGGCGACCTGCGCGATCACGAGTGCCTGCCGAAGGCGCCCACTCTGGCGATCGGTCGTGCCGCTTCGGTCGCTGCCGCCGAGCATCGACGCGGGAGCGACCCGGCGGTGCCGGGCGATCGGGACCACGCCGAACAGCACCGCGATCATCGCAGCCACGAGCGTCGTGCAGGCGATCACGGCGCTGTCTACCCGAACGTCGCCCAGCCGCGGGAGCGCGGCAGGCGCGATGCTCGGCAGCACACGGACGACGAGCTGCGCCAGCATCACGCCCAACGCACTGCCGATCGCCAGCAGGATCCCGCTCTCCGCCAGCGACTGCGCGAGCAAATGCCGCCGCTCGGCGCCTAACGCGAGGCGGAGCGCGATCTCGCGCCGCCGTGCCTCCGCGCGTACGAGCAGGAGGCTCGCGACGTTGACGCACGCGATGAGGAGCACGAGCCCC
Organism: Gemmatimonadaceae bacterium; assembly: GCA_036280115.1. Lineage (GTDB taxonomy): Bacteria > Gemmatimonadota > Gemmatimonadetes > Gemmatimonadales > Gemmatimonadaceae > JAJKIV01. Next base: position 1,723 of record DASURJ010000126.1, on the reverse strand, counting down.
ATCATCGCCCAGAGGGCCCACAGCGCGGGGCGAACGTTGCCCACCACCTCGTCCAGGTACGGGCGCACCTCGGGACGCAGCCCCGTGTCCTTCAGCACGGCCGGCGGAATGAAGTCCACGACGCTTGTGATTCGTGGAAGCAACTGGGTGAGCTCGGCCGTTGCCTGGTCGGGTGTCACGCCAGGTCGCAACCGGCCGATGCCCGGCGTGTTGAACCCGCTCAGGTCGGACCGGTCGAGTCGCATCGGCACCCACATCACCGACGCACGCGTCGGGAACGCGAACCCGTCCGGCATGACGCCCACGACTTCTCGTGGGATCCCGTCGAGCGTGATGATGCGTCCCAGGATGGCCGGATCGCCTCCGTAGCGCTGACGCCAGAGCGCGTGGGAGAGCATGACGACGCGCGGCCCATCGGGGGCGTCCTCTTGCGCGGTAAACGGGCGACCGAGGACCGGCCTGACCCCGAGCACGTCGAAGAGGGTTCGCATCGCTGTGACGACATCGACCCACTCGGGCGCCGCTTGCCGGTCGGTGAGGCTTCCTTGCCAGGTCCGGTAGATCGCGGTCGCCTCGAAGCTCCGTGCGCCCTCATACGCGACGTACGCGGCCGAGGAGTGCGGTACGCGCTCCGGGAGGTCGCCGCCGCGGCTCGTGTGGCTGATGGACACGAGGCGGTCGGCATCCGGATACGCCAGCGGGCGGAGCAGCACGCCATTCACGACGCTGAACACAGCGGCATTGCCGCCGATGCCTAACGCGAGCGTGAGTACCGCGGCGAGCGTGAACCCCGGCGTCTTGCGGAGCTGGCGCGCCGCGAAGCGCAGGTCGTATCCAAGCCGTTCTACGCCGCGGGACCCACGCCCCTCGCGCATGGCTTCCTTGTGGTCCTCGATGCCACCGAACGTAATCGAGGCGCGCCGCCGGGCCTCGTCAGGCGGCAGCCCCGCTCGCGCGTGCTTCGCCGCCTCCATCTCGATGTGGAACCGCATCTCCTCGTCGAGCTCCTGCTCCACAGACCCCTTCGCGACGAGTCCTCGTACCCACATCCGCAGTCGTTTCGTCCCGCGCATGTCGCCTCTCGGTCGAATGGATCAGGTCGCGCGCAGCAGCTGCTCGACGGCGAGCACGTGCCTGCGCCAGCTCTGGGTCTCGGCGCCAAGCGCTCGCCGCCCGAGAGGGGTGAGTCGATAGAACTTCGCGCGGCGGTTGTTGTCGGTCAGTTGCCACTCGCTGTCGATCCACTCTTTCTGTTCGAGCCGCTGGAGCGCGGGGTAGAGCGACCCCTGGTTGACCTCGAGCACGCCGTCGCTCAACTGCTGGATGCGCTGCGTGATGCCCCATCCGTGCATGGGGGCGAGCGCGAGGGTGCGCAGGATGAGCAGGTCGATGGTCCCGCGGAGGGGTTCGGCGGAGGATTCGCCCATGATCCGGTTTCCAATCGCTATTTACGATTTCAAGAGGAGACAGAATTCACCCGGGAATTGTCGAAGTCAAGAGGAGCGTATGTCATTCCGAGCGAGCGGAGCGAGTCGAGGAATCAGACGTTCACGAGCATCTTCACCAGGTTAGGCATCCCCGCGCCCTGCATGTTCCGCTGGCGGCTGAGGTCCGTGCAGTTGTCGAGCAGGATGCGCTTCACGTCATCCGGGCGGCCGAGGAACTCCTTCCGCTTCGAGAGGAAGGCGGCAATGAGCCCCGACACGTGCGGGGCCGCCATGCT
>DASURJ010000125.1:0-3773 GCA_036280115.1 Gemmatimonadaceae bacterium | reverse complement strand
GGATGAGGAGATGAGGGGATGAGAAACATCATCCTACGCGAGTAAAAGCTCCGCTCTCCGGAACGTGAATGAAAAGGAACGGCTCCCTCAAAGCGTGTCGTCTGGCAACTCGACGCATAGGGCGAGACCATCTGGATAGTGGACGCCGTCATCGTCTGACTGACCGCGGCGAGCGGGCAGTCCGCCTCAGTTGGTGCGTTCCGGAACGTGGCTTGCGACGAACCCAACCACACGTCGCGCCCGGGTCGGTCGGAAACGAGATAGGCGGCCGGCTCCGGCGTGCTGGTTTCGGAGGAGAATCGCATGGCACACCACGATCGCGACCACGTTCCCAATCGCACCGATGCCACTGCTCGTGGCACGCTCGTGCATACGAGGGACCTGGACGACTTCGAGCTCCCAAACGACGGACCCGATCCTCGCGGATGGGACGTTCGCTCGGCGGACGGAACGAAACTCGGCAAGGTCGAGGACCTGCTGTTCGACACGGGTGAGCGTCGTGTTCGCTATGTCGAGGTCGCGCTCGATCGCGACTTCGCGAAGGACGCCGGACGGGACTACGCGCTCGTGCCGATCGGGCAGGCTCGGCTGAACGACGATAGCGATGACGTCATCGTTGATCTGTCAGGGACAGACCTCGCGGCAGCACCGCGTTATGATCGGGAGCGATTCTCGCGCGACTACGAGACATCGTTGCAGTCGTGGCTTCGTGAACGGCGGCCGAACGTCGGCGCTGGCGAGCGCAGCGGTGCGGCCGCGGACCGAGACGTTGGGTTCTACGGAAGTCCGGAGTATGACGACCGGCGCTTCTTCTCACGCGCGCGGCGTGGTGAGAGCGGTGCGGCAGATCGGGCGCGATCGACGGGCATCGCCGACCGCGTCGGCGATGCGGTGGACAACGTGAAAGACCGGGTCGACGCCAACCCGGCCTCTCGGCCCGGGCCTGACAGGACGGATCGACCGCTCTAGCAACATCGGCGAGGGCGGCGGGGGCGTGCGGGTTCACGCACGTCCCGCCGCTGTCATCGACGTCGATCACCTCAGCTCGCCCTGGCGACGCTAGCGCTTCGACGATACGTTCGCGAGGTGCGACGACTCTTCGCGCCCGTCCTCGCGGCCTGCGTGCTCTCGCCCGCCGCGCTCTTCGCGCAACAAGTGGTCGATACCGCCTTCGCGCCACACCGTCCAACCTCGGCAGCGCACGCTCCCGGTCGCGGCCCACTCGTCCTGATCGACGAGGCGCACAACAACTTTCACACGCGGACTGGCCGATTCGCCCCGTTCGCGCGGTTGCTCGAGTCGGACGGCTTCGTCGTCGGCGAGAACAGGGCACCATTCACGCGCATCGAGCTCGAGCGAGCACGCGTGGTGGTCATCGCGAACGCGCTGCACGCGTCGGTCCGTCAGACGAGCGACTGGCGGTTACCTGGACGCTCGGCGCTCGACAGCACCGAGATTCGGGAGCTCGCCGCGTGGGTGCGATCCGGCGGTTCGCTCCTGCTCATCGCCGACCATATGCCGTTCGCCGGCGCGGCCGCGGAGCTGGCCGCCGAGTTCGGCGTCCTGTTCGCGAACGGCTTCGTCGAGCCGCCTAATGGCGCCGAGCGATGCACGCGAGACTTCCTGATCACGTATCGGCGGGGTGACGGGTCCCTGCGACCGGGTGCGATCACGACATCCGCTCAGCGCGGAGCGCGCGTCGACTCCGTCACGACGTTCACGGGTTCCGCATTTCGCTTCGCGCCCGGGGTTGTGGGTGACGCGTTACTGCAGATCCCACGCGGGAAGCTGTGGCTGCCGCGCGTGGCGTGGACGTTCGGTGACACCGTGCCGTCGACGGCCGCGGACGGAATGCTGCAGGGGGCCGTCCTCCGAGTCGGGCGAGGGCGTGTCGCGGTGTTCGCGGAAGCCGCGATGTTCACCGCACAGCGGAAGTGTCCGGAGCGCCTGCCGATGGGCTTCAACGCGCCGGTCGCCGGACAGAACGCGCAGTTCGTTCTCAACGTCGTGCGCTGGCTCGGTCGGCCAACTACCCGTCCGCGCGAAGCGCCTCGGTAGGCTCCACGCGAAGCGCACGCCGCGTGGGCACCACGCACGCGAGCAGCGACACGGCCATCATGAGCGCCGCATACGCCACCACGATCGCGACATTCCTCGCGGGCAGCATGCCGCCGCGCGCGAGAATGCTCACGCCCACGAGCAGTGCCGTCCCAGCCCCCACGCCGATGGCCAGCTGCGTCAGCGGCTGCCGGAACACCGCGGCCACCACGCGCCTCCGGTTCGCGCCGAGTGCGATGCGAATGCCGATCTCGCGCGTACGCCGCGCCACGGCGAACGACATGACCGCATAGACCCCGGCGAGCGAGAGGGTCAGCGCGATCACGCTGACCACGACGAGGAGTCTGAACACGACCGTGAGCACTCGCAGCTCGGAATCAGCGAGGCGCTCGAGGGGCATCACATCGTACAGCCGGAGCGTCGGGTCCACGGCGGCCGCGACGCCCCGGAACTGCGGCGCGAACGATGCCGGGTCGCCGCGCAGGCGCACGGCCACGTGCGCGGTTGTTGCCGCGCCCACGCTCATCGGGTGATAGACGCCCGGGACGGCCGCGCGGTCTATCGTCATTGCCAGATCGCCGACGACGCCGACGATCTCGTACCACGGGTTCGTCTCCTCGCTCGGAGTGTGTCCCGCTTGCCATTCCTCGACGTCCACAAACCGAATGCGCCGGCCGATCGCATTACGGTCGCCCAGCACCTGTCTGACGAACGATCGATTCACGACCACGGCGGTGCTCCCCGCCCGCATGTCGGCGACGCCGAACCCGCGCCCGGACACAATCGGGGTATCGAACACCTCGAAGAAATCCGGGTCGACGGAAGCCGATCGCACCTGGTATCCGAACGGCCACCGGGGATCGATCGGCGCCGCGCCGCCCTCGTCCACCGCCACGTAGCTCGGCCCGTGGTCCATCTGCGGAAGGAGCGTGGCGAACGTGACGCCGGCCACGGTGGGACTGGCAGCGAGGCGCTGCTTGAGCTCGAGTCGCGTCGCCTGGAACCGCTCGAGGAAGTGCGCGAGCGTCGTGTCACCCCGTTCACGCGCCTCGGTCGGGAGCTCTCGGTCCATCTCGACTCGAGCCGAGAGGTACGCCTTCGTCGGGAAGGGGTCCTCGCCCAACCGAATCTCGACGGCCTGACGCCCGGCGACGAACGCGAACGCGGGGAACGCGACCGTGATCGCGATCTGACACACGATCACGGCCGTCCACACGCCGCCGAACCGGAGGCCACCGCCGCCCGACCCGACTTGCCGGAGACGCGTCCCCATTCCGCGCGTGACCTTGAGCGCCGGCATGACACCCGCGATCGCCGCGCCCATGAGCGTGAGCACGACGGCGTACACCACCGTCGCCGGCGACAGGCTGAGGTCGATCCAGAACGGGATGCCACCGTAGAATCCGAAGTCCATGACCCGGAGGAGTTGCTCGAGGCCGACACCGGCCGCCACGAGCCCCACGACGGCTGCCACACCGCCGAGGACGAGCGCCTCGGCGAACAGCTGCGTGATGATCCGCCCGCGGCTGGCGCCTAACGCCGTCCGCACGATGATCTCGGCCTCGCGCGTCGCGGCACGCGCGAACATGAGCAGCGCGACATTGGCACACACGAGCATGACGAGCATGACGACGGGGAGGTTGAGCGCCATGAGCGCCAGCGTCTCCTCGCCCGAGGGGTCCACGATCGACGTCGCGAACGGAAGCACTTGTGGG
>DASURJ010000124.1:0-2285 GCA_036280115.1 Gemmatimonadaceae bacterium | reverse complement strand
ATCGAGAACCGCCGCACGACCTTCAAGTACGCCCTCGGGGACGACTTCATCGACAAGCTGAAGACGATCCACGCCCTGGGCATGGACCGCACCGACCGGGTGAACGTGAAGGGCGTCGAGGTGGCACCGCGCGACGTGCTGGCCGCCATCACGCCCGACCCGATCACGCTCGGCGACAAGTTCCGCGGCCGCGCGGTGGTCGGGACGTGGGTCATCGGCACGAGGGACGGCAAGCCGCGCGAAACCTTCGCGTACCAGATGGCCGATGCGGAGGAGATCTGGGCGAAGCATCGGCTGCAGGTCGTGGGCTGGCAGACGGGCTTCAACCCGACGATCGCCATGGAGCTGCTCGCCACCGGCGCCTGGTCGGGTGCCGGCGTGCTCGGGCCCGAAGCGTTCGATCCTGATCCGTACCTTGGGCTGCTCGACCTGCACGGCATCCACCACGCCGTCGTCGACATGGAGCCGGGGGCGCATCGACCGACCTGACATCGAGGCTCCCGTGGGACGGGAGTATCGGCCAGTGAGTGGCCGATTTCGCGCCCGGGCGACACGAACGGGCATGCCGGCGTCGCCTGCCTGCCCAGCCTTGCCGCGACACGGGACGTTCAGCCACTGAGTGGCCGATAGTCCCGTACGCGCGAGAGCGCGAGACGATCCACCCCGGCGTTTGACCGAACGTTGAGCCCTCATTACCATTGGAGGCCGCGGGGTGGAGCAGTGGTAGCTCGTCGGGCTCATAACCCGAAGGTCGGCGGTTCGAATCCGTCCCCCGCAACCACGCATTCTTGAACGAAACCCGGCTCCCGCCATCCGGGTTTCGTGTTACCCGGCGGTCTTCGCTCACCACGCACCGGCTCCTTGTGCGGTGGCGGTAGCCTGCGCTCTGTCATCGCCCCGCCTTGCCGAGCAGAGGAGCCAGCACCGATGCGCGTCACCGTCTCACCGGAGCAGATCAGGGCCGCCTTCGAGGCCGTCAAGGACGATCCGTCGTTCGACGAGAGCCGCGGCCTGTGGGAACGGGGTCAGCCGCCGGTCGAAATGATCCAGGCGATGTGCCTCCGTCCGGAGATCCTTGGCGCCTTCGCCGGTTTCGGCAACTCCGTCTATCCCGGCGGCGTGCTCGAGCGACGCATCAAGGAGCTCGTGATCATCACGGCGTCGGAGACGAACGATTGCCAGTTCTGCACGAACTCGCACTGCGACCTCGTCGGCAACGCCGACATCGTCCACGACCCGCTCGCCGCCATCGCCGATCCGTCGTCGCTTCCGCCACGTGAGCGCGTTGCGATCGCCTACACGCGCGCCGTCATGGCCGATTCGAACCACGTCCCCGACGATCTCGCCAGCGAGCTGCACGAGCACTTCACCGATCCGGAGCTCGTCGAGCTGACGTTTCTCATCGGCTACATCAACATGCTGAACCTGTTCAACAACGCGCTCGGCGTCCGCTACCACGGGGAGTACAGCCTGCTTCGCACGCCGGTGCCGTAGCCGGAATCCGTGAACGTCAGCGACCGCGTTCCGGGACCGTCGACCCGGTCAGGTCTTCCGGCCCTCCTCGAGATCGGCTTCGAGCTCGAACCGATGCGGCTCCGGGTCAGGGTCGGGGCGCCATGGCGGATGAGTGAGGGTGTGGGCGTCCGGGCCGGGACTCGTCTCGACGTCACCGCGCGCGGCCGCTCGACAGAGCGCCACGACGAGTATCAGGCCAATGACCCAGAGCAACACGCCGAGCTCGAGCAATGCCACTGCGTCCTCTTGGCGGAAGCGGTCCTCTCGCCGGGTCGCGGGCAGCGCCGAAACCTTAGCGCGCACCGAATCGGGATCGTCGGCCGGTTCTGCGCGCCACGCTCATCGGCTCCCGATGATCACCTCGTTGCCATCAGGGTCGAGAACGCGCGCCACGCGCTCGCCCCATGGCTGCGTCGTCGGCTCCTCGGTGACGGTGACGCCGGCGGAGCGGAGACGCTCGACGGCCGCGTCGCAGTCATCGGTGTAGACCCACAACGCCACCGGCCGCGGACGAGGAGCATCAGCCAGGTTCGCCTCGTAACCGATGCCGACCGATGACTCGCCGATGCGCAGCGACACGTACACCACGGCGCCGTCCGGGCCGGGGAACTCGTACGTCACCTTCCCGTCGAGCAGGTCGCGGTAGAAGCGGAGCGATGCGGTCATGTCGCGGGTGGCGACGATCGGGAACAGGCTCGTGAACATGAGTCTCCTGCGTGGCACGATGCCCGCAGGATTGTGCTCCGGGCGGAGGTCGTTCGCTACAATGC
>DASURJ010000123.1:0-3445 GCA_036280115.1 Gemmatimonadaceae bacterium | reverse complement strand
GCCAGAAGCCGTAGCCGCTTTCGACCTCGGGCACGTCGAAGATCGCCTTGTGCTTGCCCGTCAGCTTGCCGACCCAACTCACGTCCCAGTTCTGGCCCGGCTGAGGCGCCGCAGGCGAAACCGCGTCGGCGCCAAGGTTCCGAAAATCCATCGCGAGTGGCATCGCGCCTAGCGCGGCAGCATTGGCGGCCACTCTGCCAAGGAATTCGCGTCGAGTCGTGTCCATATGTCGGTCACTCCAGTGTGCAGAGGATGAAACGGTGAGTTAACCGCCGGGTGCCCCGTACCCGCGAGCCATCGCGACGGCCAGGAAAACGATCGCTACGACCAGCAGCGCCTCGACGTGACCGATCACGGCGATGCGACGGCCGGCTCCAGTGACCATCACGCGCTCTGCCGACTCGCCGCCCGCGAGGGACCGGCGCCACCGCATGAGTACGATCGCTGGCCAGATCTCGAGCGCAACGATGAGGAGGAAGACGCCCAACTTCGTGTGGAATACCGGGTTGCTGAAGTAGTACCCCGTGGGCTTCTCGATCGCCGCGAACCAACGCCAGAGCCCTGTGGACAGCCAGAGGAGGGCGGCAAGCCCCCACAGACTGTCCGACCGGAAGGCGCGTCGGAGCGCGGCGTTGCTCGGCGGCTCACGCAGGGCGGTGCCACGGGCGATGACGGCCCCGAGACCGATCCCCAGGGCGAGCAGATGGAGCGCGGCCAGCGTGATGCGTAGCATGGGCCTATTCTAACGAGCCAGGGCGCCGTTCGCCCCCCGACATTGGTCAGGGGGTAATTCGACCTATGCCGACAACCATAGAAGAAAGGGCGTTCCAGCCATTCTCGGTGATACACGCGGGCATCCTGCTTTTCTTTGTCGTCGCGACCGCGCTGCTGATCCGTGGGGGGCGCCGGTCGGACGCCGAGAGTCGACGGCGAACCGAGCGCACGCTCGGATGGGCGATGCTCGGCGTATGGGCCGTGAGCAATGTCTGGTGGCTCATGCCGCCGCGATTCGACGCGGCCCGGTCGCTTCCGCTCCAGGTGTGCGACGTCACTGCGCTGCTCGCGGGGCTCGTGCTGCTCTCGCCGCGACCGTGGATGAACGTGCTGCTCTACTTCTGGGGGATCGGGATGAGCCTGCAGGCGATCATCACGCCCGATCTGATCCAGGGGCCGAATGACATCTGGTTCTGGATGTTCTGGATCAGCCACGCGGGCACGATCGGGATCGCGATCTATGTGGTAGCGGTGCGCGGTTACCGCCCGAGCTGGCGCGACTACAGATTCGCGCTCGTTGCGGGGTTCGTGTATCTCGTCGTGGTGTTCACGGTCGACGTGCTGTTCGGCTTCAACTATGGCTACGTGGGGGACTCGAAGCCCGGGCAGCCGTCGGTCATCGACTTCCTGGGCCCGTGGCCGGGGCGGGTAGGGTTGGTGGCGATCCTGGTCTCGTTGGCGATGGCGATCCTGATGCTGCCGTGGCACGTCGTGCGGCGTCGCAGCGAATGACAGCGGGCAACGGGATCGCATGCGCGTGCGTTCGACGTATGTTGAGATACCCGTGCGCCGTCGCGCCGAGGCGGGGCGCACAGACAGAGTCCCCCCAGAATCATGGTAGTCATGCGACCCAGTCTGCGTCCGATCGCGCCGACAGCCGCCGCCATCCTCTTTGGCGTCGCCTGCTCGCAGCAGCCCGCCCCTTCGCCCAACCCCGTTCCGGCGGGGAACCAGACCGCCCGCGGTCCCGCTCGCTCCGACACCACGCCCGGCGAGGGTCAGGCAGGTGGCGGGAGACAGGGTGGGGGTGGTGGAGGCGGGAACGTCCTCCCGGAACCGAACCCGCGACCCTACGCGCGCGTCGTGACGCGCGAAGCGAACACGCGCCGCGGGCTCTTCAACGTGCATCGGGTTGGCAGCAAGCTGCTGTTCGAGATCCCGCGCAGCGAGCTCGGCAAGGATATCCTGCTCGTGAGCGAGATCCAGAAGACCACGTTAGGCGTGGGCTACGGCGGGCAGGCGCTCAATAACCGGGTGCTGCGGTGGGAGCGGCGCGACAACAGAGTGCTGCTCCGCGGCGTGTCGTACGAGATCATGGCGAGCGACACGACGAGCCCCATCGTCGGCGCCGTACAGGCAGCGAACGTGCAGCCCATCATCTCGGTGTTCAACGTCGAGGCGTACGGGCCGGACAGCTCGATGGTCATCGACGTGACGCGGATGTTCACGCAGGTGCCGCTCGAGCTCTCGCCCGCGCAGCGCATCAGCCCCAGAGCGCAACTCGACGCGAACCGATCGTTCATCGAGCGCGCAGTGAGTTTCCCGGACAACGTGAACGTCGAGACGACGTTGACGTTCAACAACCCGCCCGCGCAGCAGGGGCAGGGAGGCGGGAATCAGCCGCAGGGCGGCTTCGGCCAGCGCGGGACCACGGCGCCGAGTGCGACGGTGGTGATGCATTACAGCTTCCACAAGTTGCCCGAGGTGCCGATGAAGCCGCGTCTCTGCGACCGGCGCGTCGGCTACTTTTCGGTGCGGGTGACGGATTACAGCCGCCCGGAGCATCGGTCGGAGGAGCGCTGCTACATCACGCGGTATCGGCTGGAGAAGAAGGACGCGGAGGCGCCGATCTCGGAGCCCATCGAGCCGATCGTGTACTACATCGACCGGAACACGCCGAAGCAGTGGATCCCGTACCTGATCAAGGGGATCGAGGACTGGCAGCCGGCGTTCGAGGCGGCGGGGTTCAAGAACGCGATCCTGGGGAAGGTGGCGCCGGACGATCCCGACTGGAGTCCGGAGGACGCGCGTTACTCGGTGATTCGTTGGCTGCCGTCGACGACGGAGAACGCGAGCGGGCCGCACGTCCATGACCCGCGCTCGGGAGAAATCCTCAATGCGCATATCCAGTTCTACCACAACGTGATGACGTTAGGCAGGACGTGGTACTACACGCAGGTGGCGGCGCTCGACCCGCGCGCGCGTCAGTTCCCACTCCCGGACTCGCTCATGGGCGAGCTCATTCGGTATGTGGCGGCGCACGAGGTCGGCCACACGTTAGGCTTCCAGCACAACATGAAGGCCAGCTCGGCGTACCCGATCGACTCGATCCGCAATGCGGACTTCGTGCGTCGGATGGGGCACACGCCGACGCTGATGGATTACTCGCGGTTCAACTACGTGGCGCAGCCCGAGGACAGGATCGCGGTGCAGGACCTCATCCCGAAGATCGGGCCGTACGACATCTGGGCGACGAAGTGGGGGTATGCGCCGCTGGACAACGCACTGACGCCCGATGACGAGCGGCGGATTCTGGATCAGTGGGCGCGGGAGCAGGACGCGAAGCCATACCTCCGGTTCTCGACGTCCGGATCGTTCGGGTCCGACCCGGGTGAGCTGACGGAAGCGGTGGGCGACATCGACGCCGTCCGGGCGACCGAGCTCGGGATCA
>DASURJ010000122.1:0-7843 GCA_036280115.1 Gemmatimonadaceae bacterium | reverse complement strand
GACCTTTCGCGACGATGCGGCGCTCGCGCGCGCGCTCCTCATCGCCGATACACGCACGCTCGACGCGGGCGTTCGTTCCCGTTACGCCGATGCCGGGATCGTCCACCTGCTGTCGGTCTCCGGCCTCCACGTGGCGATCATTGCCGGCGCCGCCGAGCTGCTGCTGTGTGCGGCGCGCGCATCGCGAAATCGGTCGGCTTGGCTCGCGCTCGCGCTGACGGCTGCGTACGTCGTGGTCATCGGAGCGCCGGCGCCGGCCGTGCGCGCAGCGGTGATGCTCGGGACCACGGCGCTCGCGCGCCTAACGCAACGGCCCACCTCGCCGTGGGCCGCGCTCGCCCTCGGCGCGTGGGGCCCGCTGGTGAATCCGCGCATCATCCTCGACCTCGGCTACCAGCTCAGCGTGGCCGGCATCGCGGCGCTGATCGCGGCGGGCGCGCTGTCACGCCGGATCCTGACCGATCGCGTCGTCGGATGGCGGCGTGTCGTCGCACGCGACCTCATCGCATCGACACTGGCGTCGGTCGTCACGCTGCCACTCATCGCGTGGACGTTCGGTCGCGTAAGCCTCGTCGCACCCTTCGCGAACCTTGCCGCGGGACCCGTGTTCACGGTGCTTCAGCCCACCCTGTTTCTCGCGTTGCTCCTGTCACCGGTTGCCGGAGCCGCGGCCGTCGTGGCGGATGCCGCGCACGCGATGCTGCGGGCCGTGGACATCGTGGCCGGGGTCGCGACGAGAATCCCATTCGCCGCGGTGCCAGTCGCCCCGTCGCTCTGGACCGCGACGCTCCTCGGCGCGTTCTCGGTTTCCATCGTCATCGCGTGTTCGAGCCGGCCTCGGAGCGCGTGGGAGTCGCGCGGGCTCCTGGGCGGCGCGGCCGCTTTTGCTCTGATGGCGGCCGGAGTGCAGCTCTCGTCAGGCGGAGGCGTGGTCGAGCTGCACGTGATCGACGTCGGGCAGGGTGACGCTGTCGCGCTCCGAACGCCGCGGGGCCAGTGGGTGTTGTTCGATGCCGGCCGAAGCTGGTCGGGCGGCGACGCAGGTCGCAACACGATCGTGCCGTACCTGCGCCGGCGAGGCGGCGCGCTGCGGGCATTCGTGCTGTCCCACCCACATAGCGACCACGTGGGCGGCGGCGCGTCGGTCCTGAGCGCGTTCCGCCCAGTGGATTACTGGGACGGCGCGTACGTCGCCGGGAGCGTGCCCTACCGCGCGTCCCTCTTGGAGGCCGCTCGAGTCGGGAGCGCGTGGCGACGCGTGCATCCGGATGATGGATTCGACATCGACGGCGTTCGCGTTCGGTTTCTCGCGCCGGATTCGGCGTGGACGGCGAAGCTCGACGACGCGAACGAGGCGAGCGCAGTGGCGCTGATCCAGTACGGCGCCGTACGATTCCTGCTCACCGGGGACGCCGAGGCGAACGAGGAACGCTGGATGCTGGAGCGATATGGCGGGGACCTGCGTGCCGACGTGCTCAAGGTCGCGCACCACGGTAGTTCGACCAGCAGTACGCCGGAGTTCCTCGACGCGGTTCGCGCGAGGGTCGCGCTGGTATCGGTTGGGGCCGCAAACTCCTACGGGCACCCGAGCCCCGAAGTCATAAGATCACTCCTGGAGCGGGGCGCACAGGTGTTACGCACGGATCAACTGGGTAGCGTCGTCGTGCGCACGAACGGTCGCACACTCTCGGTCACAGGTGCCGGAGAGCAATGGATCCGGTAACGCGATTGATCGAGGCGCTGGTGGGGCGAGCTGTCGAGCTCCCACGACAGCTCATCGAGCGGTATCCCGAGCTCGGGACGGCGCGCTACCGCATTGGAGGCCTGCCGCTGCGCGTCGGCGGATGGTCGCTCGGCGCTAGGACGGTGTCTGGCATTACGTTGTGGCGAACGATCTGGTTGCGGTCCACGGCCGAGATCGACGCGGAACTGCTCTTGCACGAGATCCGCCACGTTCAGCAGTTTCAGGCCAGCGTTGCCTTCCCAGTCCGATATATCTGGGAGTCGCTGGTGCGAGGATACCACGCGAATCGATACGAGGTCGATGCCCGCTCGTACGCATCGACACTTCTTGCTCGCCGCAGCGTTCCCCCTCCAACGCAGGACGTGTAGCCGTGGTCAAGCACACCGCCACCTCTGTCGTCACCATCGATCGGTTCATCATCGAGCAGGAGCGCCTGCACCCCGAGGCGACGGGCGAGCTGTCCGGCATCCTGTACGACCTCGCGCTCGCGGCGAAGATGATCGCGAACAAGGTCCGGAGCGCTGGGCTCGCCGACATACTCGGATCGGCCGAACAGGAGAACGTGCAGGGCGAGATTCAGCAGAAGCTCGACGTGTTCGCGAACGAAACGATCATCAAGGCCATGGACCACGGGGGTCGGCTCTGCGCGATGGCATCAGAAGAGGAGCCGGACATCATCCAGATCCCCGAACAGTTCAAGTGCGGCAAGTACGTGCTGCTCTTCGACCCGCTCGATGGCTCGTCGAACATCGACGTGAACGTTCCGGTCGGGACGATCTTTTCGGTCGTCCGCAAGATTACGCGTGGCACCCGCGGTGAGATGGAAGACCTGCTCCAGCCGGGGCGACGTCAGGTCGCGGCGGGGTACGTGATTTACGGCTCGAGTACGATGCTCGTGTACACGACCGGGCAGGGCGCGCACGGGTTCACCCTCGACCCGTCGATCGGCGAGTTCCTCCTGTCGCACCCCGACATCCGGATCCCGGAGCGCGGACGGTATCTCTCGGTCAACGACTCCTACGAGACCGACTGGGACGATTCCGTGAAGCAGCTCATGCGCCAATACCGCGGGATCGGCGGCACGCGGAAGCCGCTCAGCGTGCGTTACGTCGGCTCCCTCGTTGCCGACTTCCATCGCAACCTGCTGGGCGGTGGTGTCTTCTGCTATCCGGGGAACCGTCGTTCGCCGCACGGCAAGCTCCGATTGCTCTACGAGGCGAATCCGCTCGCGTTCGTGGTCGAGCAGGCGGGGGGTTTGGCGACGGACGGACAGCGTCGTATCCTCGACGTCGATCCAACGGAGCTCCACCAGCGCACGCCGCTCTTCATCGGAAGCAAGGACGAGGTCGAGATCGCGTCGGCGATGCTGTCGAGCGAGGGAGCGCTCTCGGCGAGTCCGGCATAGCCGAAGGGCGAAGGGCGAGGCGCGAAGGGCGAAGCGCGAACGGCGAGGCGCGAACGGTGAAGCGCGAACGGCGGCGGGCGGAGGACGGTGGCGTCCCGGGCGGCCGTTCCCCCTCCGTCTCAGGCCGCTTGTGAGAGCAAAGTCGCTGCCGCGTTGGTCATCTTCGTCATCCCGTTCATCCCGTCCATCCCCCTCCTGCCTTTTCCCACCTCGACCGGTCGCGATGCCGACTCGGGCGGATGGCGCTCGGAGGACAGGAGGCGAGGGCTCTCGCTCGCGAGCAGCCATCCTGTCAAATCCAGTCTAACCCGGCCATCCTGTCCTCCAGCCGCTCCCCGGACCGGTCGAGATGCTCGGAGTCATGCTCGGAGCCCGCCAGCACCCTATCATTAGGGCGTGACCAAGCTCGGATCTCGCCCACGAAGCTCGGAGCCGGTGACGGCAGAGCGCACCACGCCGTCGGGAATTCCCGTCGCGTCGGTGTATCGCCCCACCGACGGCATCTCGGACTACGAGCAGGAGCTGGGAGACCCGGGACGGTACCCGTTCACCCGCGGCGTCCAGCCCACCATGTACCGCGGGCGACTGTGGACCATGCGGCAGTACGCCGGCTTCGGAACCGCGGCGGAAACGAACGCACGCTTCCACCACCTCCTCGCCGCCGGGCAGACGGGACTCTCCGTCGCGTTCGACCTCCCGACCCAGATGGGCATCGATTCGGACTCGCCGCGTGCGCTCGGGGAGGTGGGACGCGTTGGCGTCGCGATCGACTCCGTCGAGGACATGCACGTCCTGCTGGACGGATTGCCGCTCGACACCGTGTCGACCTCGATGACCATCAACGCGACGGCCGCCACCCTCCTCGCGATGTACATCGTCGTGGCCGAGGAACGCGGCATCGCGCGCGACAGGGTGAGCGGCACGATTCAGAACGATATCCTGAAGGAGTACATCGCGCGCGGCACGTACATCTACCCGCCCGTGCCGAGCCTGGCCCTCATCGCCGAGACGTTCCGGTTCTGCGCGGCCGAGGTGCCTAACTGGAACCCGATCTCGATCTCGGGCTATCACATTCGCGAGGCGGGGTCGACGGCGGTGCAGGAGCTGGCGTTCACGTTCGCGAACACCATCGAGTACGTTCGCCAGGCGCAGGCGGCCGGTCTGGCCGTCGATGCGTTCGCGCCGCGTCTCTCGTTCTTCTTCGCCGCACACAGCGACCTGTTCGAGGAAATCGCCAAGTTCCGCGCTGCTCGCCGTCTCTATGCGCGCCTCATGCGGGAGCGATTCGGGGCGAGCGACGCGAGCTGCCGACTTCGCTTCCATACGCAGACGGGCGGCGTCACGCTCACGGCGCAGCAGCCGCTCAACAACGTCGTGCGCGTGACCGTGCAGGCCCTGGCCGCCACGTTAGGCGGGACGCAGTCGTTGCACACCAACGGGTACGACGAGGCGCTCGCCCTCCCCACGGCCGAGGCGGCGACGCTCGCGCTCCGCACCCAGCAGATCGTCGCGCACGAGAGCGGCGTCGCGAATACCGTGGATCCGCTCGGGGGGAGTTATTACGTCGAGGCGCTCACGACCGAGATCGAGCGCCGCGCCACGGCGCTCATTGCTCGCGTGGACGACCTCGGCGGCGCCGAGCGGGCGATCGCTGCCGGCTTTTTCCAGGACGAGATCGCTCGGAGCGCGTACGCGCATCAGCTCCGCGTGGAGACAGGCGACACCGTCGTCGTCGGCGTGAACAAGTACGCCAGCGACGAGGACCCGCCGAGCATCGCGACGCCCGATTACTCCGCGCTCGAGCGTGATCAGGTGGCGCGGGTGGCCACCGTGCGCGCGACTCGCGACGGGCGCCAGGCGGCGTCCGCGCGCGACGCGCTGCGAGACGCCGCGCGGTCGTACGGTGCCGGGTCATCCGCCGAGCGCGCCCCGCTCATGCCGCTCATTCTCGACGCGGTGCGCGCGCGGTGCACGGTAGGCGAGATCTCCGACACGCTTCGTGACGTCTGGGGAGAATACCGCCCCGGGTAGCGGTGGCCCGCCTTGAGGCACCACGCTGGGGCGGCTATGTTACGGTTCCGCCCGCGCCTCCTAAGTTTCGAATCAATGCCAACTTACGATTATCGTTGCCAGAACGGCCACGATTCAGAACACTTTTTTCGCAAGATCAGCGACGCTCCCTCGGAGCTCTCATGTCCGGTATGCGGTGCCGAGGCCGTTCGGCGAGTCTCGGGCAGAGCAGGACTCCTGTTCAAGGGGAGCGGCTTCTATCTCACGGACTACGGGAAGAACGCGCACCGCAAGCCCGCCGCCGCGGATGCCACCGGAGCCGATGGAAAGGCTGACGCCAAACCGGACGCCAGAGGCGACGCATCCAGGGGCGACGCAGCCAAGGGCGAGGCGTCCAAGGCTGACGCCGCCACGAGCGGCGCCGACGCGGCGTCGTCGAAGTCTGCCCCGAAGTCTGGAAGCGAGACCAAGACATCTTCTCGAAAGAGCAAGAGCGGCGACAGTCAATGAGCGCGCCTGACGTCATTCGAGACGAGCTGACGCGCGCAGCCCGTGAGCTCGGCGCGCCCGATGCCGTGTCGCCCGTGCTCGAGCGGCCGCGCGATCCGGCGTTCGGCGAGTGGACGACGAACCTCGCCATGACGCTCGCGAAACCGCTTCGCCGCAAGCCGCAGGAGATCGCCCATGACCTCATCGGGCGCATGGATCTCCGTCGCGCTGCCGTCAGCGAGGCGTACGTCGCCGGCCCGGGGTTCATCAACTTCCGGCTCGATACCGGAACCGTCGCGGCGGGGTTGCGCGACATCGTTGCCGCGGACACCGCGTATGGGCGCGCGAACGTCGGCCAGGGACGCCGGGTGAACGTGGAGTTCGTGTCCGCGAACCCGACCGGCCCCCTCCACGTCGGCCACGGCCGCCAGGCCGCGTTAGGCGACGCGATCGCGAGCCTGCTCGAGTGGACGGGCTGGCACGTCTCGCGCGAGTTCTACTACAACGATGCGGGCGCGCAGATCGCGAACCTCACGCGCAGCGTCCAGGCACGGATCCACGAACTCCGCAGCGGCGTCCTCGAGATCCCGTACGGCGGCTATCACGGGGAATACATCCGCGAGATCGCCGTCAAGTACATCGAGGCGAACCCGCAGGACCCGGACGGCACGAACGACGACGACGTGCGGCGCTTCGCCGTGGCCGAGCTCCGAAAGGAGCAGGACATCGACCTGCAGGCGTTCGGCGTGCAGTTCGACCACTACTTCCTCGAGAGCTCCCTGTACACCGACGGAAAGGTCGACCGCACCGTCGACGCGCTCGTGGCGTCGGGGCACACGTTCGAGCAGGACGGCGCGCTCTTTCTGCGCACCACCGAGTTCGGCGACGACAAGGATCGCGTGATGCGTCGGAGCGCCGAGCGGGGTGGGGACTACACGTACTTCCTGCCGGACGTCGCGTACCACGTGGACAAATGGGGCCGCGGGTTCCGGCGCGCGATCAACGTCCAGGGATCGGACCACCACAGTACCGTCACGCGCGTGCGGGCCGGGCTCCAGGCGTTAGGCGTGGGCATCCCCGAGGGCTATCCCGAGTACGCGCTGCACCAGATGGTGACGGTCATGCGCGGCGGCCAGGAGGTGAAGTTCTCGAAGCGGGCTGGCGACATCGTCACCGTGCGCGACCTCGTGGAGTGGGTCGGGCGCGACGCCGTCCGGTACTTCTACCTCATGCTGAAGCCGGAGTCCCAGCTTCGCTTCGACGTGGACCTGGCCCGCACGCAATCCGAGGAGAACCCGATCTACCGGATCCAGATGGCGCACGCCCGCATGTGCGGGATCTTCCGGCAGGGCGGCATCGATCCGGCATCGATCGGCGCCTCGAGCGTGGACCTCGCGGTGCTCGACACCACGGAGGAGCGCGAGCTCGCGAAGAAGCTCGTC
This sequence comes from Gemmatimonadaceae bacterium, assembly GCA_036280115.1. Classification (GTDB taxonomy): domain Bacteria; phylum Gemmatimonadota; class Gemmatimonadetes; order Gemmatimonadales; family Gemmatimonadaceae; genus JAJKIV01. The sequence goes on along the minus strand of DASURJ010000122.1, from coordinate 753 downwards.
GATTTCCCGGCACTCGTCGCCGGCGCCGCCGACGCGCTGGAGCCCCATCGCGTCGCGGCGTACCTGCTCGAGACGGCCGGTCTCGCACACAAGTGGTATCACGAGCACCACGTGCTCGATCAGCCCGAGCCGCTCCGCACCGCGCGCCTCGTGCTGACGCGCGCGACGCAGATCGTGTTGCGGAACGCGCTCGCGATCCTCGGCATCTCGGCGCCGGAGCGGATGTGATCCCGGCCTATCGCATCCCAGTCTCCGGCCGCGCATGACTGTCCTGGTCGTTGGCTCGGTCGCCCTCGATTCCGTCGAAACACCGTTCGGCAAGGCGGACGACGTCCTCGGCGGGTCGGGCACGTTCTTCTCGGCCGCCGCGAGCCACTTCGCGCCCGTGCAGCTCGTGGGCGTCGTCGGCGCCGACTACCCCGTGGAGAAGCTCGAGCCCCTCAGTGACCGCGGCGTCGACCTGGCGGGGCTCGAGCGTGGCGACGGTGAATCCTTCCGGTGGCGCGGCCGCTACCGCCACGATCTCAACTCCGCCGAGACGCTCGAGACGCGGCTCGGTGTGTTCTCGCACTTCCGGCCCAAGATTCCCGACCAGTTCCGGAGCGCGCCGTTCGTCTTTCTCGCGAACATCGACCCGCGGCTCCAGCTCGAAGTGCTGAACCAGGTCGAGAAGCCGGCGCTCGTCGCATGCGACACGATGAATTTCTGGATCGAGAGCCGGCGCCCTGACCTGCTCACGCTCCTCGGGCGTGT
>DASURJ010000121.1:0-6787 GCA_036280115.1 Gemmatimonadaceae bacterium | reverse complement strand
TCCCGCTTCCGGTCGGACCAGCGACTCGCGCGTTCGAGACGCTGCTTGCCGACCCGCGCCTGGGCAGCGTATGGATCGCCGAGGACGGCGACGCCGCCGTGGGACACGCGGTGCTGACGTTGTGCTTCAGCATGGAGTACGGCGGGTTACGCGGCTTCATCGACGATTTATACGTGAGGCCCGAGGCGCGCGGCCGAGGTGCTGCCGCTGCGCTGCTCGCCGCCGTTCGCGCCGCTGCCGTCGCGCGCGGTGTCCGTGCGCTGCATGTGGAGGTTGGTCCGGACAATCACACGGCGCGCCGTCTCTACGCTCGTGCCGGCTAAAGCGAAAGTGGACACCTGTTCTTGAGCCTCCCGTTGGCTGCTCCCGTCCACGACAGCTAGACGCGCCGCGACGACCGCCGGGACGCACCTCGGCTCCGGGCGGACGGTAAACGCCACGACGGCTGGCGCTGACGGCTGTGTGGCGCCGCCGTATCGTCCTCGTGTTCGACATCACACTGGCGATCGTCATCGCCGTTGCGGTGTGAGTCGCGACAGCCGACCGGCGTGCCGATCACCCCGGAGAAGACCGGGCCCCGGCGCCGGTCGTGCGGTACGCCCAGCCGGCGGTTCCTGCCATCCCCCTCTCGTAACGCTCGGGCGATCGCTGCGTCCTTACGTTATGCTGCCGCGTATCTCCTTCTGGCTGTTTGTCGGCCTGCACCTCTGGAAGGTGGTGCAGACGTTTCTCCACGCCGAGGATCTCGAGCGCGCGAAGTCCTCGGAGACCGATGGGGAGCGCTCGTGGCCCGCGTTCGTGAAGCTCGGGTTCGCGGCGATTCTGTATGGGTCCGGGTTCGTGTACGCTCACTTCCGGTATCTGTGGCTTGCGCTGACGGCCCTCACGGTCGTCACCGGCCTGTCCACGCTCAAGCTGGCTGCGGAGTTGCGGCGACTGGGGTTCACGAGCGGGATCCTCGTCCCGGAGCACGAGATTGCATCGCGCGGCGCCCGACGCCGCGTCGTGGCGGCGCTCGAGCTCGCGATCGTCATCGTCTGGGCCTACGCCTGGCGCGACGCGGTCGCGCCACTCTGGCCGCCAATGTGAGCGAACGACGGCGCCCCGTCGTGGTGTGCTACACCCCGACCCTGGTGCGGATCGCGTCGAACTGCGGGTGACCGCGCAGTACCGCGTACACCGGGCGCACGCCAATGAGTGCGAGCTCGGGCTCGCGAGCGTCAGCCGCTCGCGCGAGTGCCTCGACGGCGAGGTCCACGTCGCCTAACGACGCGCGCACCTGAGCCGCGAGGCAGTGCGGGACATGACGCGTCGCGGCCACCGCCTCGAGCTCCGCCAGCAACGCGCGCGCCCTGTCTCGTTGGCCGGCGCGCGCGTGGGCCTGCGCCAATCCGGCCGTCATTTCCGGCGTCCCCCCCGACTTCGCGATCGCCGTCTGGAAGGCCTCGATCGCGCCCGCCGTGTCGCCCGCGTCCCGCCGGACGCCGCCAAGGAAGTAGTAGGTCATGGGAAACGCGGCGTCGAGCTCGATCGCGCGGTGAAACGCGCGAACGGCGCCCGCCCCGTCACCCGTGAGGTGATACACTACCCCGACGCTCGTCGCGATCGCCATCGAGAGGGGGTCGAGCGACCGGGCGCGGTCGATCGCGGCCCGGGCCTCGTCGAGCTTTCCTTGTGGCAACAAGTGATGCATCGCGCGCCACTGCCACGCCGTCGGCGAGCGCGGATTCAGCGCGACCGCGCGCCGGAACGCGTCGCCCGCCCCGGCCCAGTTCCAGTCGTAAAGCGCGAGCACGGCGCCGAGCGTTGCGTGACACTCACCGAGGGACGGGTCGAGCTGGAGCGCCCTGTCCGTGGACTCGCGGGCGAGCGGGAAGACTTCGCCCGGAGGCTGCGCCCCGTACACGCCTAACAACAACAGCGCTTCGGCGAGCCCCGCGTACGCCAGCGCGTAATCGCTCTGCTCCTCGGCCGCTTCGGTGAAGTGACGGGCCGCGGAGCGAAGCTCGGCCTCCGTGCGCTTGTTGAGCGCGTATCGGCCGCGCAGGTAGTGCTCGTACGCCGCCGCCGCAACCGCGTCACGCGTCCACGGTCCCGATTCTCGAAGCAGCGTGGCCGAGAGCGCATCGGCGACCGCGCTCGCGATGTCGTCCTGGATCGCGAAGACGTCATCGAACGACCGGTCGAAGCGATCGGACCAGACGGGGAAGCCGGTGGCGGCATCGACGAGCTGTGTCGCGACGCGGATCCTGTTCCCGGCGCGTCGCACGCTCCCGTCCAGCACGTTGTTCACGCCGAGGCGCTCGGCCACTTCCTGCACGCTCGGACGCTGGTGCTTGAACGCAAATGACGACGCGCGTGCCGCGACCCGGATCGTTCGCCGGCGGCTCAGCGTGCTGATGATCTCCTCGGTGATGCCGTCGGACAGAAACTCGTTCTCGGGGTCCGCGCTGAGGTTCTCGAGGGGCAGTACGGCCACCGACGGAAGCGCCGGGTTGGTCGCGATGCCGAGTGTCCGCTGAATGGTGGACGCACTCGTGTCGGTCGGGCCAGTCGCGGTGGGACGCGAGACCGCGGCGGACGTCCCGGTGTCGCGGCTGGGGCTGATGAGACGCGCGAACGCGAGCGCTCCCGCGGGACGGTCTGACGGGTTCAGCGAAAGCGCGGCGGCGACGGCATCGTCCAGCGCCGCGGGTATTCCCGGTATCCGGGTCGACAGGCGCGGCGCGCGCTCATGGAATCGCTTCGCAATGAGCCCCTGCGTCGTGGCTGCGGAAAAGGGAAGGGTGCCGGTCAGCATTTCGAACAGCACGATCGCCAGCGAGTAGACGTCGCTGCGCCCATCGATCTCGGTTTCGCCGACCGCTTGCTCGGGGCTCATGTAGGCGGGCGTTCCTACCACCATGCCGCCCGTGGTCGTCGTCCCGGGCCCGGTGTCGGTCGCGCGCGTGAGCGCCCGTGCAATGCCGAAGTCCGCGACCACGGCGTGCCCGCGGAGGAGCAGAATGTTCTCGGGCTTGATGTCGCGGTGGACGATGCCGGCGGCGTGCGCGTACTCCAGCGCATCGGCGACTTCCGTCACCAGGACAACCGCCTCGTCGATCGAGAATTGCTCGCCACGGTCGAGCCGCGCGCGTAGCGCTTCGCCGTCGATGAACGGCATGACGTAGTACGGCGCATCGTTGGCGCGCCCCGAATCGAGGAGCGGAACGATGTTGGGGTGCGTCAGCCGCGCGGCCACGCGGATCTCTCGAATGAAGCGATCGGCGCCGACGGTCGTGGACAGCTCGTGGTGAAGCACCTTGATCGCGACCTGCCGGTCGTGCTTCAGGTCCTCGGCGAGGTAGACGGTCGCGCTTCCACCCGTCCCAAGCACGCGCTCCAGGCGGTAGTCAGACGCCAGAGCGGTGCGAAGGGATTCCATGCGGGACGGGAGGATTGGCTCGCGAGAGGATCGAAGGTGCGCTTGGGTGAGCTGTCCGGTCCGCAATAATACCGGTTACCCAATCGAAGCCGCCAGCGGTGTCATTCCTTGCTGCGCTCGGAATGACATCCGTCAACCGTACGTCTTGACGATCTCGTCCAGGTGACGCTCCAGCCTGGCCATGGTATCCGATTTCGTCAACACATCGTGCGACAACTGGTGGACCTCCCCTGGCGGTAGCTTCCCGCGCGTGGCTCCGACGATGATCGAGTGCGCGACGATCTCCGCGAGATGGGTCACCGTCTGCCGCGGCTTCTCCGGGCCGTTCGGCGGGTAGTTGCTGTCATAGGGAGGCGTATAGCGCGGGGAATCCGTGCGCGGGGTCGAGCGCGTGAGCACCCCCTCGAACGTCGGCGCGTGATGCGTGCGGTCGCCCATGAACCAGCGCTCCTTCGGGATCCCGCACCAGTGCAGCAGCGTCGCGAGGAACGACGTCCCGTCGTACGCCACCGGGGACGTCGACCGAAAGACCGTCTTCGGTTCGACGAACGGCGAGACGACGATCGTCGGTACGCGGGGGCCGAGGAGGTCGTAGTTGAACCCGTCGTTCACGTCGTGTGGCCACGGACGCTCGGCGTACGGTGGCGGCACGTGGTCGAAGATACCGCCGTGCTCGTCGAACGTGATGACGAGCATCGTGTTCTCCCAGCCCGGGCCTTTCGCGATGGACTCGTACACCTGATTGAGCTGTCGTTCGCCGAGGACGAGGTCGGCCCCCGGATGATAGGAGGTGGTGCCGCTGCCGCCGATCCACACCGGCTCGATGAAGCTGAACTGGGGCAGGTTTCCGGCGAGGGCATCCTGGTAGAAGTTCTCGACCGGCTCCACCCACGAAGACAGGCTCCCTCCACCCGCCTTCATCGCCGCATCCACGGTTGGGATCTGCCCTTCGAGGAACAGCTGGTACGTAAACACGTACTGCTGCCACACCGTCGAGTGATAGATGCGCCAGTTCGTGAGGCCGTTGCACCAGAGCAGCTTGAACACCGAGGGACGGTGCGGCTGCTGCGGCCAGTAGTCGTACTGCGGCGGCGTCATGAAGTTGTTCGCCTCGCCGCCAGACGACCCGGTGAGCACGAAGGCCCGGTTTGCGTCGGTGCTGGCGGGGAGCGAGCAGAACCACTCATCCGAGATGGCGAAGTCACCGCCGAGACCGTTGAGGACGGGGAGCTGCGTCGGCGTGTAGGTCTGCATCACCTGGTCGCTCGAGTTGTTCCAGATGAAGCCGTCCATCTCGGGCGTCGCGCGCTTTGCGTAGCCGTCGCGGTTCTTCCAGAAGTACTGGCGCAGCGTGTCCTGGAGATCGTGATACGGGTCGAAGTCGAAGAGCTCGAGCTCGTACTTCGTGCTGAGCTTCCCGTCCTTGTATTTGCTCAGGTGGACCGGCTTGCCCGTCGTCGGGTCGACGTTCGACAGCTTCGTGCTCGCGCCCTTGTACGGTCCCTCGGGGCCGACGAAATGCAGCCCCTTGGCGTTGGCGGCGTGAAGCCAGCCGACGACGTGATCGAACGACCGGTTCTCGAGCATGTAGTACACGACGTGCTTCACGCGCGAGCGCATGTAGTCGACGGTACCGGGGACCGTCGCCTTCGCTTCGTTCACCGGGACCGCCGGTTGGAAGCCCATGAGTGACACGCCCTGCGCGATGCCTGACGGGAGCGTTCCGTCGCGGACTGGACCGACGAGAATCGTCGGGCTCTTGGGGTCGACCTGCCACACGCGGTACTTGAGCGTCCTCGGCGACCACTCGACGAGGTAACTCCCGACGGCGGTCAGCTTGTGGTGCGGCTTGATCGTTAGGTGCGCCGCCTGCTGGATCGGCGGGAACGACAGCGGATCGCGGTTCTGCGGGTCGAAGCTCCAGAGCCGAAACATCGACGTCGCGCGATGGCGGTCGAGCACGTAGTTGTTGAACGCGATCAGCTCGTGCCCGGAATCGATGTCGCGGAAGGAAGCCTGCGGCGTGAAGGTGTAGGGGCTGGGGAATGGGTCAGCGGTGCCGGGCGCGGTGGGGCAGGGGTCGAAGCTCCAGACACCGAAGTTGCCGCGTCCGGGCGTCGGGATGTAGCACATGGCGAACGTGCCGAGTGGCAGCAGATGGAACTCGTTCGACTCGTCGTACGCCTTGTGCCCGCCGGTCGGGTTGCCGAAGTCGGGTGATCGGCCCCAGAACTTGAGCTTCGTCCACTGTCCGTGCTGGATGGCCAGGGTTCCGAGGGGATGATCCTTCGACAGGTCGAACGGGATGAGGCGGAAGTTCCAGTATGAAGACCCCTGTGCCTGCTGCACCGGTCCCCACTCCAGGAAGTAGTTGCCGATGAAGATCAGGTGGTGCTCACGCGGGAACGTTGCGTTCGACTTGAGTGGGACTTTCGTGAACGGTTGCTTGGCGTCGGGATCGAAGCGCCAGAGTCCGTAGCGGTCATCCTTCGAGGAGCGGCTGATGAGGTAGCCGTACGGGGCTGCGGAGGGGGGCATTTCGGCCTCGCGTGAGGTGTGGTGACGCGAAACGGCGCGATAACGTGGCGGTCCCAACGATTGGGGGCAAGCATGTCATTCCTCGACTCCGCGGCCTGACGGCCGCTCCGCTCGGAATGACACCTGGCGTTGACACTCTTCGCACCCCACGCGAGCTTCGGCCTCCCCTCGCGAGGCCCGTGTTTCTCTACTTCGGCTACGGCTCGAACCTCCATCTCCCCGCGCTGCGAGCGAAAGGGGTGCACCCGCTGGCGTCCGCGCGCGGCACACTCCCTGGCTGGCGGCTCAGTTTCGACGTGCGCCACTGGTTTCCGCACGAGGGCGGGATGGGCAACATCCATTACACTGGCGACCCGGGTGACGAGGTTCAGGGGCTGGTACACACGTGTCAGGACGCCGACCTCGCGACGCTCGACCGGATGGAGGCCTACGGCGTCGGCTATGACCGGATCGAGGTCGACGTGGAGACTGACGCTGGTCCGGTGCGAGCTCAGGTTTATGTGGGAATTCCAACCTTTCTCGACCCGAGCCGACTCCCGACTCGCCGCTACCTCGCCATTCTCGTGAAGGGCGCGATGGCGGCGGGGCTCGGTGACAGCTACATTCGTCGCCTCCAGCAACACCCTGTCGCCGCGGAGGCGGAGCTGCCTCCGTACGTGCCGCCAGCCGGTCAGTTCAGAGCCTTCACGCGCGATTCACTCGCACTCCACCCGGAATCGACGGCGCTGTTGGGCGCTGTGTTCGACATGACGAACGCACGAGCCGACCTCGCGAGCGCCAAGCCCGTGCTCGGCGGGCGGGACACGACGTTGTTCCATCTGCATC
>DASURJ010000120.1:0-3964 GCA_036280115.1 Gemmatimonadaceae bacterium | reverse complement strand
CCGCACCGATTCCGCCATTCACGACGAGCCGCGGCACCGCGCCGGGCCCGACCGGATCGAGGCGAATGGACTGCGACAGCGTGCGCGAGTTCTCCGCGGGCCGATAGCTTCCCGTTCCGAGTGGCCAGTCGTTGGCTCGCTGGCGAAAGATCGCGAGCGACCCCTCCGCGAGCGCGCGCGGAAGCGAGTCGCCGACGGTCATCGTCAGGCGGAGCGTGTGGTCGTCGACGAGCGTGGCCGACGCGAGCAGCCGGCGCGCGAGCGATCGGTGAGCGTCGTCCACCGGCGCGTTGGCCAGGACCTGCCAGGCCGCAACCACGTCGCGCGTCGTGACCGGCTCGCCGTTCCAGAAGCGGGCGTCGTTCCGCAGCCGCAGGGTGAGCTGGTCGTTTGCGATCGTCCACGAGCCGGCGAGTCCGGCGACCACGCGTCCCTCGCAATCGAGTCGCACGAGGGTTTCGTGGAGCTGCGCCCTGACGAACTGCTCGGCACGAGCGGCGGACGGCGCGGTGACGTCGCTCATCAGCGGTTCGGCGAGGGCGACGGTGAGCGACTCCGGCATCGATGGCGGGGCACTCAGAGGCGTGCAGGACGCTGACGCTGACGGCGCCGTCGTCGGCGCCGCACCAGGCGTGGTGGCGCAGCCCGAGAGAATCGGCAGCGCGACGAGCAGCACGCCGCTGGTGACGGCAGGTCGCATCGAGTGACGGTAGTCAGAGGGAATCATTCGCGGACGAGGGCCCGCGGCGCGCTGCCGTGAGCCCTCGTGTCATACACCGCTGGCCGCGTCCTTACGTCAATGGACGAACGCCGCCCGGTTGTGTCGCAGGCTACACCGAAACGTCAGCCGAAAGGCGTTCGCCCGGAACCCGCGACGGCCGGACGCCGCCGGACCGGATGGCCGAGTACAGCGCCTTGCGCAGTGCGACGTCTCGGGGGTCGCCGGTGAGCGACGTCCCCATCTGGCTGGTGACGTACCCGTACCCGATGCCCACGTCCGGGTCCGCCATGCCGAAGGCGCCGCCGGCACCGGGCGACCCGAAGGAGCGCTCGCCCCCGAGCGGACTGGTGGGGCTGGGCTTCATGAAGCCGAGCGAAAAGCGCACATCGCCTCTGAGCCCCTCGTCGAAGAACCCGCGCGCAGGCGGGATCGGCGGTGCAGCCAGTGCCGCCAGCGTCTCCGGCCGCAAGTCCAGCTCCCGTCCGCCGGTCGCGAACACGCCGTAGGCGTGCGCCATGGCCCGGGCCGTACCCACGCCACCTCCAGACGGGACCTCGAGATTGCGTGAGTAGATCCGCTGCTCGTCGAGGCAGATCCCGGTGCCGGGATTGACGACGAGCGCGCGATGGATGTCCGAGCGCCGGTTCAGCGTCGCGATCGCCAGGCGAGGCGGGAATCCGAGCAACACCGCCAGCCGGCTTGGCGACGAGAGCGTCGCGAGCATGTCGTTCGGGATCGCCTCGGGGAGCCGGATGTAGAAGTCGAGCTCGAGGGGTGTCGCGATCTCCTCGTGGAAGAACTGTCCCAGCGACCGGTGGCGAGGGTCCACGCGCCGCATCAGCTCGCCCTCGTGGAACCCGAGCGTGAGCGCGTGATAGGACTGTCGCGTCCCGGGCTCCCAGGCGGGCTTCTGGCGTTCCAGCACGACGGCGAGGCGATCGAGGTCGGCGACGATGCTCTTGTCCACGGGCTCGTCGAACGCGAACAGCCCTGCCTGGTGCGCGAGGAGCTGGCGGACGGTGATGTTCGCCTTGCCGTTCTGCGCCCATTCGGGCCAGTAGGTCGCGACGCGCTCGTCGTAGTGCAGCCAGCCTCGCGAGTGCGCGACGGCGAGCGTCATCGCCGCCATGCCTTTGGTGGCCGACCACACGATGACCATCGTGTCCGGTTCCCAGGGCTCGCCGGTGGCCTTGTTGCGGGTACCGCCCCAGAGGTCCACGACCTTCTCGCCCTGCCAGTACACGCAGCAGGCGCCGCCCAGCTCGTGGCGCCGGGCGAAGTTCTCGATGAACGCGTCGCGGACGGGCTCGAAGCCCGGGCTCACGTGGCCGCCGATCGGCGGCACGGGATGATCTCGTGTCCTGATGAGTCTCATGGCTCGTACCTCCGAGCCAAGATCGTGCGCGTGAGACTCGAATGCGGTCGGGGAAAGGAGTTCGGGTGTGGGGGAATGCCCGCATGCCGCTCCCGGAAGCGCACACGAGCGCGTCCGAGGCGTGCTGGCGCGGCCGCCGTGTCAGCCGGCGATCAGTGCCTCGCCCACCGGCGCGAACTTCGCCGTGAAGTGCCGCAGCACCTCGGGGGCGTCGGTGAAGCGCACGCCGCGTATGCGTCCCACGAACGTGTCGATGTACAGCAGCACCTCGGCGACGTAGTCCACGTGGCTCTGCGTGTACACGCGGCGCGGAAAGGCGAGCCGCACGAGCTCGAGGTCCGCCGGGCGCTCGGTACCGTCGGGCTGTCTGCCGAACATCACGGACCCGATCTCCGCCGCACGGATGCCGCCCTCGAGGTAGAGCACGCACGACAGCGCCCACGCCGGATACTCGTGCGGGGGGATGTGCGCGAGCCACTGCTTCGCGTCGAGGTACAGGGCGTGGCCGCCGGTGGGCGTCACGATCGGAATGCCCGCCTTCTGCAGCTTGTCTCCGAGATACTCGATCGAACGGATGCGATAGCGCAGGTAGTCCTCGTCGAGTGCCTCCCGTAGCCCCACGGCGATCGCCTCGAGGTCGTAGCCGGCCAGGCCGCCGTACGTGGGAAAGCCCTCGGTGAGCACGAGTCGCGTGCGGCACCGGCGGGCGAGGTCGGCGTCGTTCATCGCGAGGAAACCGCCGATGTTCGACATGCCGTCCTTCTTGGCGCTCATGGTGCAGCCGTCGGCGTAGCTGAACAGCTCGCGCGCGATCTCGGCGGGCGTCCAGTCCTCGTACTTCTTCTCGCGCCGCTTGACGAGCCACGAATTCTCGGCGAAGCGGCAGGCGTCGATGAAGAGCGGGATGCCATGGCGGTCGCACACCTCGCGCACGGCGCGCACGTTCTCGAGGCTCACCGGCTGCCCGCCCTCGGAGTTGTTCGTGACGGTGATCATCACGAGGGGGACGCGTCCGCGATGCTCGGCCAGCGCGCGCTCGAGCGCCGCCACGTCCATGTTGCCCTTGAAGGGATACGTGGACTGGGCCTCGTGCCCTTCGGGGATCGGCAGGTCGAGCGCGACGCCGCCGCGATCCTGGACGTTCGCGCGCGTGGTGTCGAAGTGCGTGTTGTTGGGGACGACGTCCCCCGGCTTCACGACGGTGGAGAACAGGATGTGCTCGGCCGCGCGTCCCTGGTGCGTGGGGATGACGTGCGCGAAGCCGGTGATGTCGCGCACCGCGCGGTCGAACACCCTGAACGAGCGCGCGCCGGCGTAGGACTCGTCGCCCTTCATCATCCCCGACCACTGGTACACGGACATGGCGCCGGTGCCCGAGTCGGTGAGCAGGTCGATGAGCACGTCCTCGGCCTGGAGGAGGAAGACGTTGTAGTGCGCGGCCGCCAGAGCCTTCACGCGCTCGTCGCGCGTGGTCTGGCGGATGGGCTCGACGGTCTTGATGCGGAACGGCTCGATGATCGTTCGGAAATGCATGACGCGGTGCCGCCTCAGTCGCTGGTCATGATGAACAACGGCGCGCCATCGAACTCGTAGATCGGACGCAGGCGCTCCGTGTTGTAGTACTTCTTCACGTCCACCACCTTCTTGTCCGACGTCACGCTCGTGATGGGGACGCTGTCGTAGAAACCTTTGTGAATGCTCACGAGGCGACCGTACTGCCCCTTGAGGATCAGGTCGAGCGCCAGGTTTCCGAACGCCATCGGCACGATCGAGTCCAGGGCGTCCGGATCTCCCGATCGCACGAGGTAGCCGAGTCGCTGGTTCACGACGTCGATGCGGCGGCCGTTGTTGTAGCGCGGGGAGAATTC
>DASURJ010000119.1:0-5104 GCA_036280115.1 Gemmatimonadaceae bacterium | reverse complement strand
CCCTCGCGCCGGGGCCGTAACTGATGGGGAACTGCTCTCAGGGTGAGTGGCGTCCCGAGCGGCCGCTCCCCCTTCAGTCACGTTCCGGCGAGCGGAGCTTTCAGTCACTCAGGATGATGTCTCTCATCCCCTCATCCCCCTGATCCGTTCTCCCTCTTCTGGATGCCTAACCGGGCTCCAGCGTCAACGCATCCGGCCGTTTCGGCCCTTCCCGCGTCATCGCCGTTCCGACCGGCCCGCGCGCGCCGTGCCGTACGCCGAGGTGGTCTTTGCTGATAGCTGGGAGGCTAACAGCTATCGCCTATCAGCAATGCCCCCGGACGCGTCCCATCGGGAAATGAAGCGTCCTGAGGCGGTAAGCTGATGGCTGACGGCTGATGGCTGCGTCAGCGACGGTTACGGTGCCGTCTCATTATCCAGTTCCAAGGGTGGCGGACTTCTGTAGCTCAGAGCGGGGTCCGCTCTGTTCACTGTCGTGAACAGCTCCGAGCGTGTGCGTCGTTCGTAGGCAGCCCGCCACTCGTACGTGCCGCCCTGGTACCGTGCACCCGAATGCCATAACGCCACCAGATCGCGCTCGGCGTCGTACGCGAACGTGGCCCGGTAGACCACGTCCGCGAGCTCCGGAATCACGCCGGCGCTGAGCACTGGCGAGCGATAGGTTCGCCAGGTCATCCCATCGGCGCTCGTCGCGATGTACAGCGCATCCGTCGTACACGACCCGCGCACCTTTCCATTGAACAGCGCCCAGTACTCGCCGAGCGCCTCGATCCATTGCACTTCGATGTGCCACGGGAACACGCCCGGCTGCGACAACGCCACGGCACTCGGTGCGGACCAGCTCACGCCGTCGCGCGAACGGCGAAGCTCGACCGACGTCGACGACGCGCCGCACCCGATCGGGCCCGAATTCACCGACCACATGAGCCACTCCTCGCCCGAGCGGCGAACGATGGTCGGCGACACGATCGTGTGATTCGGCCCGGTGAGGACGTTCCTCGGCCGGGAGAAGGCGACGCCGTCGTGCGACGTCACGAGCAGGATGTGATTGGCACTCGTGACGTGGCGGTAGTACAACCGCAGCTCTCGCGCATCGGGGTCCCACACGAGGTCGGGGTCCGAAAGATACCCACCGCTCGGCCTAACGATTGGGTTGATGACGCCGGGTGGGACGGTCCAGCCATACCGTCCGCTCCCGGTGAACAGCGATGGGTTCTCGAAGTTCGCGTTGCCTCGCGGGTACGGGGTGATCGCGAGTCGGGGTTGGTCATCGAGGCCGCCGAAGGGCGCGACCAGTATATCCGGGTGCACCGCCTGTCCCGAGCCGTCGTACGTCTCGAGCACGATCGGTCTGAGCGGCACCCGGTCCGGAAGGACGCCGGGGTCGACGAACGCCACGAACTCGATCGCTCCCACGCCATCGGCCTCGGCGAACACACGCTGCACGCCCGACGTGGCACCCACGCGCCAGACCGCGCGCGCGTCGCCGCCGGCATCGCTCACGGATTCGTGAGGGGTGATCGCACCCGTCGTCGCTCGCCACCGGACGCGTACGCCGTGCATCGGCCGGGCGTCGCCGTCCAGCACTCGCGCGACGAGCGGACGACTCAACTCCGTGCCGGGGAGCGCGGATTGCCCGTTGCCACTCACCTCCTGGAGGGCAGCCGGCACGCGGACAGCGGGAACGAACGGAGAGTCCGTGTCACACGCGACGCCGGCGAGCACGCATCCCGCCGCAGCGAGACGCCACCGGCGGCGTGAGCGACGGCGCACGCCGGCGGCGACGCGCCAGGCGTTAGGCTCCGCAGGGACCACGGGCGACAGCTCCTGGTGAAAGGCACCCGTGATACCCTCGGTGTCAACACGGCGTCACCGCGCGCCAGACGCGTCAGGGACGCGTGCCTAACCAGACCGGTCGGGCGCGATACGCCGCCGCGTACGGTGGCAGCGCGCAGCGACGCGCGGCGTTAGGCTCCACGACACGGCGGGAGCCCCCCGATCGGTACCGTCACGACGGTCACCGGACGCGCGGCGACGCCCGCGCGACGCACCCCGGCATCGGTGTACTTCTCCCATTGACTCGTGGCGACGTAGAACACCGCATCGCCGGCGATCGCGCCGAGCGTCGGCTCGTCCGCGACGGCGGTATTGCGGTCCAGCACGTCGGCGCCCAGAACGCCGCGACCATCGCCGTCGAGACAGAATCGCACGACCCGAGCGGGCGTCACCCCGTTCTGGATGGCCATCAACGCTCCGCCGTGCAGGTACAACCCATCGACGCCGAGGAGCGTCACACCCGGCCGCGCGCGGACTGCCTCGACGTGCCGGGTCGCGAGGTCCACCCGGAGGATGCCGTGCGAATAGTCGGCCACGTACATCGTGCGTCCATCGGCCGCGATCGCCATCCCCTGCAGCGACCGAAACAACGGATGCGTGACGAACCGCTCGAGCGTGTCGCCAGCGGCCGGAACGATCGAGATCCACGGCGCGTTGCTGTCCGAGACGTACACCTCGCCGTTCGGCGCGACCGCGACGTCGCCGAGCGTGTGCGACGCGGAGTCGCGTGGGAGCCACACGCGGCGTCGCAGGACGCCGCTGTCGATGTCGTACCCGAACACACCGGCGCGCCCGCTGTCGGCGCTGGTGAAGCCCGCCATCCTGGGCAGCGCAGTCGTCGCGACCCAGAGCAGGCGACGGGCCGTGTCGATGGCCATCCCGAACACGCCGGCGAGACCGTCGGACGCAACCGGCGTGAAATCACGCGCCACGCCCGCTGCGTCAACGGTGACGATCCGCCGCTGGCGCACGCTCCCCACGAACCAACGGCGCGACCGCGCGTCGAACGCGATGCCCTCGGGGTGGAACGCAGTGTCCTGGAGCGTGAACGCGACACGCCCGCGCGCCACGATTGCAGTCGCGCTCCGCAGCCGCGCGACCGCCGAATCGAACACCGACGCGCCGACGAGCGCGGCGAACGCGGTGTCACCCGCGATGGCGGGCCCGACGCCGAGCGCGGCGAGTCGGTCCAGCCACGCCGCAGCGGCTGTGGTATCGCGCGCGATCGCCGCGAGCGTCGCAGCGCCCTCGAGATACGCCTGCTGCGCCGGCCACGCCTCGGCCGCCCGACGCATCTCGGCGCGCGCCGTCGCGAGATCGCGCTGTCGGTACGCGACGATGGCACGGCGGTAGGCCGCACGCGCCACGGCCGCCGAGTCCGCCTGGGGCGCACGGGGCGCTGCTGCCGACCCGTTCGGCGCCTGCGCGGTCGCGACCCCGGAGAGGAGGAGGATGCTGGCGCCCGCGACGAGCGCGGCCTTCGCGAAAGTTCTCACCATGGTCGAACGGCGTCGGGGAGCGGTTGGTTCGTTAGGTGCTCGTCGCGGCAGCGGCTGTCATTCCGAGAGCCTCGACTACCCGCGAGCGAGCATCCGCCTCCGCCCCGCGGCCTTCGCTCGGACTGACAAACGCTCCTCTAGAAGCGCGCGCGCCAAAGAATCACGACCGGCCGCGGCGCAACCAGCCGCGTGTGATGAGTTGCGTTATCGGCGGGACTACTCGCCTCGGCCCCGGCGCCTCTGACACGCGCGGTCGCCGCACGATCCGACTCGCGCCGCTCGTAGCGCCGCGCGATCGTGTGCCCGAGCGCAATCCCCCCGACGATCCCGACGAACGTGTCCGAAGACCAGTGCCGACGATCCGCGATGCGCGACAACGCGCTCAACGTTGCGCCCGCGTACAGGACGGGCTCCGCCGCGGACAGATCGAACCGCGCGCTCCAGAATGACGCGCACGCGAACGCGTTCATGGCGTGACCGGCGGGGAAGGCGTGCTGGTTCCACCCACCACCGGGAACCGCGAATGCGAGCGGCTCGCCATCCGCAGCGGACGGTCGGTCCCGCGACACGATGGCGTACGTCGCGTACCGAACGATGTTGCTCACACCCCACCCGGAGATGCACCCCCATCCCGCCTCGCGAAGCCCGCGCCGATCGGTCACAGCGCCGGCGATCACGAGGGCCGTCGAAAGCGGAACGAGCTGTTTCGCCGTCACGAGCCGTGACAACACGCCCGTCTCCTCCCGAAACGGCGCGAGCACGCGGAGCCCAGGCTCCGTCGGACGCCGTACGACCCAGTCGTCGACGGGCTTGTCGAGCACCAGCAACGCAGCAAAACCGGCACCGGTGAGCGCCAGTCCCATCCAGTCCTTCTGGTCAGCGCGGAGCGGCGAACGAAGGAGGTGTCCGACGTCCTCGAACATGTCGCCGAGTTCGTGCCCCGTCGTTCGCACGGTGACTTGCGCGTGCGCAACCAGGTGCGGCGAGACGAGGCCAGCGAGAACGAGGAGCGCGTAATAGGTCACGGATGGCGCGACACGCATTCGAGCACTCATGCCCGGCCTCGCTATGCCCAAACCGTACCAGAGCGGAAGTGCCACGCGATGAGGCCATCTCTCGCGCCCGGCGTGCGGATCCACGTCGAGTGCGGGTCGTACACTTTCGTTGAAAACGAACGTTTAATCCAATGAAAAACAATGCGATGCGTCGATCCGGCTCACGTGGAATCAGAACCGCGTGGGCAGTGATTTCTACGCCCGGTGGGTCGTACGCGGTTGTGTCGTCGCGGCGTGCGTCGCGACCTTTGAACATGGACGGTGAACACGGACGACCCCACAACCGCTCACTCGGAGAATCCCATGTACCTCGTTCGCGACATCATGTACTGCAAGCCCGGCAAGGTTCGTCCGCTCGTCGAGAAGTTTCTCGCCATGCAGAAGCTCTCCGAGCGCGTGGGCATGGGCAGGATGCGCATCATGACGGACATGTGCGCCGAGCGTTACTGGACGCTCGTGTCGGAGATGGAGGTGCCATCCCTCAAGGCGTTCGAGGACATGATGGCACCGCCGAATGCGTCGGACGAAGACATGAAGGAGTTCGAGCGCATCATGGCCGGGTATCATGACCTGGTCGATCACGGCAAGCGCGAGATTTATAAGATCGAAGGCGAGGGGTGACGAGTGATGCCGTCACCCGTCGCCCCTCGCCGGTCGCCGGTCGCCGGTCGCGGTTACTTCGCGGCCGGATCTCGGTGCACCGCCGGGTTCGTC
>DASURJ010000118.1:0-3364 GCA_036280115.1 Gemmatimonadaceae bacterium | reverse complement strand
CGGCGCATCGATGCTGGCCTCAGGCGCAGTGACGTTCGTCATGGGCGGGGGCATCAGTCTCTTCTTGATCATCCGCCTTTTGGCGATGATCGCGGCGACCGCTCGGCGCATGCGCAGCCCGTACCCCGCTGCCTAACTGGGCGCTGCACCTGCCAAGGGCAGCTCTGGAGGCGGCGGCTGCGCCGCCGCAACTTATTGGACGCCCTTGCAGGTGAGCTTGGGCGTTAGCTCGCCACAGCCTTCTTGGTTTCAGAAGGGCATGAATCGACGACTCCGGAAGAAGCATCGCGTTGGCGAATTCACGGAACGAGGCTTCGAGCTTCGCTTCGCCATCCCGACTCACTGGGACGAGACGGAGCAGCTGCGATTCTGGGATCGCGCCATTGAGCGCATTGAGTCGCTCGGGCTGGCCGTCGGCGGCGGCGTGGGTACTCGCTGGGATGTCTTCGTGACACGTCTGGCCGACCGCGGTTCGGTGTCCCGCGTGCAGCGGCAGGCGCTCATGGAGTGGCTGGCGGCTGACCCCGATGTCTCCGCGCTCCATGTCGGGCCACTCGTGAACGCATGGTCTGACGCATCCGTATCGCTCGAAGCGGCGAGCTAACTGTCGCTGCAGCCGACGAGCGGCTGCGGACGCTCGCTTCGCTCGCTACTATTTGGCCGCTCGCAGCTGAGCTTTAGGCGTTATGGCGCAATACGAACCGAAGACGGAATGAGCTACGAGACTGCGCATTGGCGCACCTTCAACCGCTTCGTACGCGTCTGTGGACTCCTCGCGCTGCTAGTCGGCGGAGCCCTCCTCTGGGACAGCATCGCTATTTGGTGGGACGGCAAGTTCCAAACGGTTCGTGCGGATGCGCCAAGTCGCAGCGACGACCTTGCGCTGTTCGTTGGCGGCATCGTCGCAATTGCTATCGGTGTCTTGCTGGTTCGCGCACGTCCGTACCGGGCGGACTTGGGCGATGCCGCATTCGGCCGTCCGCCCGCGTATGGGACAAACGAGCCGCGGATGTGGTGGACGGGCGATCGCCGGTCGGAGCCCTCAGACCGAGCGCCCTAACGAATCGCTGCAGCCGACGGGCGAACTTCTGATGCTCACTACGCTCGCTAATATTGGACTCGCCCGCAGGTGAGCTTGGGCGTTAGCCAGACACGGACATGGACTATCCCGACGACGCAGATGGAGACGCGCTTCGACGCCTCGCCGACGACGGAAGCGATCTGTCGCAGCCAATGGACATCGATTTCGCCGTGGCCGTGCCGGATGAGAAGGCCGGCCACGCACTCGCCGGGCTCGCTGCGGCTCGAGGATACCGGTCCGAGTTGAGCCAGGACGAGGAGACAGGGGAGTGGACCTGCAGTTGCACCCGGTCCATGGTGGCCAGCTACGAGGCCCTTATTGCCGCGCAAGCGGAACTTGACGGTCTGGCACGGCCGTTGGGCGGATACGCTGACGGATGGGGCTCATTCGGCAACGCCGGCTGACGAGGCGCTTCACCCGACCTGGGCGCTGCGGAGTGCGGCCTGACGGCCGCACACTAATTGCCCGCCATCATGTCCATATCGAGCTCGCGCTCAGCGAAATGCGATCCGTGCCGGGCTGCGATCCCTCGCTACGGCCTCCCGTTCCCCGGCCCCCGCACCACCCGCCCCGGCTTCGCCCCCGTCACCTTCCCCTCGTCCACCACTGCCTCTCCATTCACCAGCACGTACCGCATCCCCACCGACAACTGATGCGGCTGCTCGTACGTCGCACGGTCGATGATCGTATTTGGGTCGAACACCATCACGTCCGCCTTCCACCCTTCCTTCAGCTCCCCGCGATCGCGCATGGACAGCCGCGCCGCGGTGGCGCCCGTCATCTTCCGCACGGCGTCCTCGAGGGTGAGCCACTTGTACTCGCGCACGAAGCGGCCGAGGATGCGGGGATAGGTCCCGTACGACCGCGGGTGCACCGCGGTGTGCGTGCTGTCCGGGTCGTAGCCGCCGGCGTCGGTCCCGAACTTCATGTAGGGCAGCTTCACCTGCGTCGCGATGTTCGAGTCGGAGGCGACGAAGATGATCTGGCCAAGCCGGTTCTTCTCGACGAGGGTGAGGTCGATCAATGCGTCGGCCCAGTCCTCGTTCCATGCCGCCGCGATCTCGGGGAGACGCTTCCCGTCGTACTTCTTCAGTGAGTCCACCGTGAAGCCGGTCACCTCGACCCCCTGTGGCGTGGCGCCGAGGCAGAGGCTCTCGAAGGTCGCGTGCTCGTCCGTCATCTCGGTCTTGATCCGCGCGCGTGTCGCGGGATCGCGCAGCCGGTCGAGCAGCTTCCCGTCGGCATGCGCCCAGGGTGGGATGCACGACGACAGGTTGTTCGCGCCGGCGGTGTACGCGTACTGGTCCACCGTCACGTCCTGGCCGGCAGCGCGCGCCGAGTCGATCTTCGCGATTACCGTGCGCATCTTCGGCCAGTTCTTCACCCCCGCCGCCTTGAGGTGGTAGATCTCCACCGGCACGCCGCCTTCCTTGCCGATCCGCATCGCCTCGTCCACCGCCTCGAGCAGCCGGTCGCCCTCGGAGCGCATGTGGGTGATGTACACGCCACCGTACGGCGCCGACGCCTTCGCCTCCTCGATCAGCTCATCGGTGCTCGCGTACTCGCCCGGCGGGTAGATCAGCGCGCTCGCCAGCCCGAACGCACCGTCGCGCATCGCCTGTCGCACGACCAGGCGCGCCGTGTCCAGCTCGGCCGGCGTGAGTGGACCCTGCGTCATGTTCTTCGCGTACTGCCGCACGCCGCCGGCACCGATGAACGAGCCGAAGTTCACCGACGCGCGGTGGCGCTCCATCGCCTTCAGCCATTCGCCGAACCCCTGCGGGCCGACGAAGGTGCGAAGGAGCGGCGCGAGGGTGGTGTCACCGGACTTCAGGTAGTCGGCGAGCATCGTCGCCGACACCTGCCCCGGCGTCTCCCCCTCGCCCATGATCATCGTCGTCACCCCCTGGGTGATCATCCCCACCACTCGGCTGTCGCCGGTGAGGAGCTGCTCCTCGGAGTGCGCCTGGATGTCGATCACGCCGGGCGCGACGACGAGGCCGCGCGCGTCGATCCGGCGCCGCGCCGGCGCGTTCGCGAGCATGCCGGCCGGAGTGATCCGCGCGATGCGGTCACCGACGATGCCGACGTCGCCGTAGTACCACGGGTTGCCGGTGCCGTCCACGATCTTCCCGCCGGCGATCACGACGTCGTACGAGGGCGCGCCCTGGGCGGCTGTGGTGCCGATGGTGGACGGACGGGTGCAGGCGGCGAGGGCGACGAGCGCGGCGCCGAGGAGGAGGAGTCTCATGCGCGCGAACATGGCGTGCGCGCGTGAGGGAG
>DASURJ010000117.1:0-2081 GCA_036280115.1 Gemmatimonadaceae bacterium | reverse complement strand
GGAGCACCGTCGCGTGAACTTCACGCTCGACGGCATTCCCCTGAACGACCCCGAGGACCACGTCCTGTACTTCGCTGATTTTCCCGACCTCGCGAACAGCCTGCAGTCGGTGGAGGTCCAGCGCGGCGTCGGGACGAGCAGTACCGGCGTGGCGGCGTACGCGGGTTCGGTGAATCTCGAGACGATTTCGCTGGCAACCACGCCCCGGTCGTTCGAGGCGCAGCTGCAGGCGGGCTCCTTCGACTCGCAGCGGGCGAGCGCGGAGCTCAGCTCGGGGCTCATGGCCAATCGTACCGCCTTCTACGTGCGGGGGTCGGCGCTCAGCACGGACGGGTACCGGCACCATGCCGGCATCGACGCGCAATCCATGTTCTTCAGCGGCGCGTATTTCGGCGACCGCGACGTCATCAAGGTCATCGCGACGGCGGGGAGTTTCGCGGACACGATGGCCTATACAGGGGCATCGCCCGCCGAGATCGCGCTGGACCGTCGACACAACCCGCTGCGCCCCGATGAAACCGACCGTTTCGTCGAGCAGGTGACCGGGGTGACCTACGTTCGGGCGCTTGGCGCCGGCTCGTCGCTGTCCACGATGGTCTACCGCATTGCCGCCGACGGCGCGTTCAACGTCTGCATCGATCGCTGCGACCAGTCCGTCGCGGATCTCTGGAAGTTCCGCCTGGATTTCTCCTGGTACGGCGCTACCAGCGCATGGACGTACGAGCGCGACCGGCTGCGCGTGAACCTGGGGGCAAACGCCAACACGTACGCCCGGGATCATCACGCGTACGTGCTCCCCGACGAGCGCACCCCGCTGTATCTCAACACCGGTCACAAACAGGACGCGAGCGGTTTCGCGAAGCTTGGGTACGACCTGCTTGGCGGCCGCGCCACGCTCTTCGGC
Organism: Gemmatimonadaceae bacterium; assembly: GCA_036280115.1. GTDB lineage: Bacteria > Gemmatimonadota > Gemmatimonadetes > Gemmatimonadales > Gemmatimonadaceae > JAJKIV01. Next base: position 1,177 of record DASURJ010000117.1, on the reverse strand, counting down.
GATGTGCAGCTGCGAACGGCGCGTTTTCGATACACGCCCGACGCCAACGCCGGCATTCCCGCGGCCGACATCGACTGGACCTTCGTGAATCCGAAGGTGGGCGTCACGTATCACGTGACCCCTGCCCTCTCGGTGTACAGCTCCTATGGCGTGAACACGCGCGAGCCGTCGCGCGAGGACATGTTCGCGGGATTCGACAATCTCGATACCACGAACGTCGCCTTTGTCGGCAGTCTTTCACGGGTGCGTCCCGAACGCGCGCACGATCTGGAGGCGGGGATCACGCTGAACGCGCCCCGCGTGAGTCTCCAGGCCAACGTCTTCGACATGCGCTTCCGAAACGAGATCCTGCCGATCGGAGAGCTGAGCTACATCGGCACACCGCTGCGGGTGAACGTCCCGACGAGCTATCGGCGGGGCGCCGAGATGGATCTCGCGGTCGCGCCGCTGCCGAGCATCACGACCGCGCTGAACGCGACGCTGATGACGAGCCGCATCCGCGAATACACTGATCGCGACGGCGTGACGTACCGCGATGTCCCCGCGCTCCTGACCCCCCAGCTCCAGTCGGCACAGCGCATCTCGTGGCGCCTGCTGCCCGTCGTCGAGCTCACGGCGGAAGGGCGGTATGTCGGGAGGTCGCAGCTCACGAACACCAATGACCCCTCGCTCGTGCTCCCGGCATCGTACGTGCTCGACGGCGTCGTCCGCTGGGATGTCGGCGGCGGTCGATATTCGCTCTTCCTGTACGGCGCCAACCTCGGCAACTCGAGCCGATACTCGACGGGAAACGTGAGCTCGAGCGGAACACCGAGGTATTTCGTATTGGCGCCCAGGAGCGTGCAGGCGGTGGTCCGGGCGATCTTCTGAGGGCGAGGGAACGAACAGAGGGAAGAGAATGAGCGAATAGCAGGCGGTTCGTTCATCCCTCCCCCGCTCGCCCGCTCTCTAAAGAAACTCTCCCTCGGGCCGATACCTGAGACTGTGCCTACTCAGCCCGTCTTCGCGCCGGAGCTTCGTGTCGCGTCGATCCTGATCGTCGACGACGAAGACGCGAACGTGCGCCTGCTGGCGCGGATCCTCGGGCGCGCGGGATTCGAGAAGGTGCGCACCACCACGCGGTCGAGCGAGGTCATGCGGCTGTTCGACGAGGAGCCCCCGGATCTGATCGTGCTGG
>DASURJ010000116.1:0-3093 GCA_036280115.1 Gemmatimonadaceae bacterium | reverse complement strand
GAAGTCCGGTGACGCACAGGGGCCGCCGTCAAGACTTGACCGCGACGGGCGGGACGGACAGGCTAACGCCCCATGGGATCGAATGGTGCGGCTCGCTACGTGAAAGTCTGGATCGAGCTCTTGCCGGTCGACGAAGGCGGCCGGCGCACGCCACTCGACCTGAGCTCCGAATGGCCAGTGGCCTACCGGCCACAGCTCCGCGTTCGCGGCGGCGATGGCCGTCTGCTCGACGTCGAGTTCGTGGCCGGGCCATCAGACCCGGTCCATCCCGGTGCCGGGGCACACGCGACCATCCGGCTACCGCTGGACCATCAGCACTCGCACGCCGAGCTCGTGACCGGTGCGGAGTTCGATGTGTGGGAAGGCCCTCGCCTCATCGGACGCGGGCGCGTGACGGCGCGCTGAGCGCCGAACCGATTCGCGTCACCGCAAACATGCTCCAGAGGACACCGAGGACATCGTGACTGCTCCGACACCGATCCGCGAATACCAGGTTCACGCCCGCTCGACCGACGTGTTCGGCCGCGTGATGTGCAGTGCCCGCGATCATCACTTCATCGTCGACGGCCCCGTGCAGAACGGGTGTCCGGGCGAGGAGGTCACGCCGCCAGAGCTCTTTCTCTCGGCCATCGCATCGTGCGGGGTCGAGCTCGTGCACGTGATCGCGCGGGATCAAGGGGTACCGCTCCACCGCGTCAACATCACGATCGACGGAACGGTGGACCGCGGCAATCAGCCGCGCACCGATGTTACCGTGTTCAACTCGGTGCGCCTCCGGTTCACGCTCGGCGGGACGGACGCGTCGCAGGCCGCTGCGCTCGTCGAGGGGTTCAAGCGGCGGTGACCGCTCTTCGGCACGGTCGCGGTCGCGATCGCCGATGTGAAGGTCGAGTACGCCGTGGAGCCCTAACGATGCGCGGTCGTTGGCAGTGAGGGCCGCGGTCGCGCTTCGTGTCGCGCGGTACGCGGAGGTTGCGTACGCGGTCATCGCGGTGATCCTCGCGTTCGGGTTGCCCTGGCCGCCGCGCGGCCAGGGAATCGTGCTCTTCTCGCACTGGGTGGGAACCGCTCTGCTCGCGGCGGCCATCGCGCTCCGACTCCGAAAGCCCAACCGCCAGACGTGGTACGTCGCCGCGCTGCTGAGCGGATATATCCTCTTCAATGCCGCTGTCGCGATCCTGCGTCTCGCAGGAGCCCAGGCTGACGCCCTCGGGCAGCCGACCGCGCTCGCGCTGGCCGTCGGCGCGACGCTCTGGGTGACCCAGGCGGTCGTCGCGGTCTGCCTGTACCATGCCCGTGAGTTGCGCACCATGAACGCCCCAACCGGCGGGCGCTGAGCCGGTGCGCGTCGGACGACGAGCGCGCAACGCCTGACCATGCGTGAGTACGCGGTAGCCTTCCTCGGCTTCGGCAACGTCGGCCAGGCGCTCTACCATCTGCTCGAGTCACGACGAGCGGACCTCGGCACGCGCTTTCACGTCGGATGGAGAGCGACGGGGATAGCGAGCCGAACGCTTGGCTGGTGGGCGAACGCGGATGGACTCGCGGTGCCGGCGCCGCGGACGACCGGGATCCAGTGCTACGACGTCGGGGACTGGCTGTTGACCGCGCGGCCGGACGTCGTGTTCGAGTCGATCGCGCTCGATCCGGTCGCGGGGCAGCCCGCGCTCGACTACCTGAGCGAGGTGCTGCGTACCGGGATCCACGCGGTGTCCGCGAACAAGGGCCCTCTCGTGTACGGCTACCGGCGCCTAACGGCGCTCGCCGAGTCGCACGGGCGGCTCTTCCGGTTCGAGTCGGCGGTCATGGACGGCGCCCCGGTCTTCTCCCTCGTGAATCGTTGCCTTCCGCTCAGTGGGCTTCGCGGGGTCCGAGGGGTATTCACGTCGACGGCCACCGTGGTGATCGAGGCGATGGAGCGCGGCGCGACGTTGGATGAGGGGATCCGCGAGGCGCAGGCCCTGGGCGTGGCGGAGGCGAATCCGTTCTACGATGTGGACGGGTGGGACTCGGCGGTGAAGCTCTGCGCCGTGGCGAACGTGCTCCTCGACCGGCCGCTGCTCCCGGCGCAGGTACGGCGGACGGGGGTCCGATCGCTCGATCCGGCCGCGGTTCGAGCAGCCAGAGCCGATGGTCGCCCCTTTCGGCTCGTCGGTCGGGTCGGGGTGGCGGACGATGGGGTCGCGGCGGACGTCGCGCCGGCCCAGATCGATGCTGGCGACCCGCTTGCCGTGAGCGGAACGACGCTCGTGACGCACTACGATGCGGACATATTTCCCGGTGGGCTCACCGTGACGTCGCACGCGCCGGACTTGAAGACGACCGCGTATGGAATGTTGTCCGACTTCCTCGAGGTTATCGGCGTGACGTGAAGGCGCGCGGCAACGGAACGGGCCGCCCGTGCGGTCGAACGATGATATGTGAATCTGACCCCGATTAGGATGGAAAAGGTATCGCTCGCTGAGAAGTTCGCGGCGTTCTCCGCGCACTGGTCGCCGAAGATCGTCGCCGAGTTGAATGGCCAGCAGGTGAAGCTCGTGAAGTTCGTGGGCGAGTTCGTGTGGCACGGTCATGAGGACGCGGACGAGATGTTCCTCGTGCATCGCGGGCGGTTTCGAATGGAGCTTCGCGATCGGACGGTCGAGCTCGGCCCCGGCGACTTCATCGTCATTCCGCGTGGGGTCGAACATCGGCCGGTCGCGGACGAGGAGGTCGAGGTGGTGCTGTTCGAGCCGGCGGGGACGCTGAACACGGGGAACGTTCGCGAGGCGCGCACGGTGGCGTCGCCGGACCGTCTGTGATGTGGCGTTAGGCATCGCGGACTGACCGTCTGGCGAGCTCGAGCGTCGGCGTACGCTCGGACTCGCTCTGGAGCCACGCTGTGCACGCCCCTAGATTGCCAGCACAGAACCGGCAGCGGTACCGCCGGGCTCAGCCCTGACGTTCCCGTTCGGGCGATTCGATCGCTCCGACAGCTTCACTGTTCTGGTGACGCTGGCGGTCTTGTCGTATGCCATCGGTAGTACCGACTCGATGCCGCTGACCCAACTCGTCGGCGCGGCCGCGTTGTCGCTGCTCGGCGCCGCCGACAGC
>DASURJ010000115.1:0-6701 GCA_036280115.1 Gemmatimonadaceae bacterium | reverse complement strand
GTCACCGGCGAGCGCGCGCCCGAACCGCCAGTTCGACGTGGCTGTGCTCGACGTTAGGCTCTGGATGTCGCGCGCCTGCTCGTAGGTGTACGCGGCGTGGGCCTCGAACCAGTTCGTGAACCGGCGATTGAGGGCGGCCGTGATGCCGTACGAGTAGTCCTTGCTCGAGTTCTGGACGTCGATCACGTTGCGCCGCGCCCCGACGAGCACCGGGCTCGATATGCCGTTCGGCGCGATGGAGCCGTACACCACGCGACCGTTCCGATCGACACCCTGCGCCGGCGCGAGCGCGCGGTTCGTGTAGAAGAAGGTCGACATCGCGCGCGTGTACAGCGCCTCGAGCGACGCGACCCACGCGTACCCGAACCGACGATCGTACGCAACCGACACGCGCGCGAACTGCGGGAAATTGAGGTCGCTGCTCAACAGCGCGATATCGCCGGTCGTTGCCGCCGTCGCGCCATCCGCACACTGCGAGGGCGGCGCCGCCGCGGTCGCGCCGGAAAACGCCGGCGCCGACCCGCCCCCAACACACGTCAGTTGCGCCAGTCCGGTGCCCGCGTTCTGGAACGCGTTGCCGATCCACACGAACGCCGGGCGCCCAACGAACACGCCCACCCCGCCCCGCAGTTGATGACGACGCTCGCCATCGATGTCCCAGTTGAAGCCGACGCGCGGCGAGAGTTGCAGATGACCCGACGGCACGCGCTCCGTGCGCCGCCCGTATTCCGCGAACACCGACGGGTTGGCTTGCGGCTCGTCGAAGAGCAACGGCACGTCCAGGCGCAGCCCGCCGGTAACGACGAGGCGATCGGTCGCCTGCCACCGGTCCTGCACGTAGAGTGACAGCTGCGCTGCGTCGAACCGCGCGTCGATCGGCCCGCCGAGCCCCACGCCGGCCTGGTATCGACTCGCTTCACCGCGGGCGAGCGAGTCCACGCTCGCGAACTCCCAGGCCCCGAACAGGTTCTGGGCGAAGAGATTCCGGATGCGGTAGAACTCGTTCTTCGTGCCGATCGTGATCCGATGCTGTCCGAGCGGGAACGTGAAGTTGTCGGTCAGCTCGATGATGTCCTGATCGACCTCGGTCCCCTGTGACGAGTTTTCCGCGCCGGCCCGCAACCGCACGGTCCCGCCCGTGAGCGTCGGCACGTCGACCTGAATCTGCGGCGCGCGGCTGAATGGTCGCCGCTCGTCACGAATGCGGTTGTACCCGAGGATCAGCTCGTTCCCGGCACCGCTCTCGAAGCTCGTGAACAGCTGCGCGACGGTGCTCCCCTTCACCGACGTGAACGCGTGCGCGTTCGACGTCAGGCGGATCAGCGTCGGATCGCGCTCGAGCACGTCATCCTCGGCGCGGCCGTAGTTGTGCCGGAGCACGAGGCGCGTGTTCACGCTCGGCGCGACGTCGAGCCGGGCGAAGATGTTTCGCAGCGGGTTCGCGTTACGCGCCGGCCCGGCCGATCCCGCGTCGATGCCGAAACCCGCGAGCGCCGTTCGGAATCCGTCGATCTCGTCGGCGGTCGTCGGAAACCCGGGCGACGTCTGCCCGAGCCATGGCCCCCGCGCCGGCTCGAACCGGCGCTGGAACTCGGGCGCGACGAAGAAATGAATGCGATCGCGCACGATCGGACCGCCGACAGAGAAGCCGAATTGCGTCTGACGGTATTCCTGCGACCGGACGTAGTCCACGTTGCGCGCGAGCCCCTCGCTCCGCGTCATGTAGAACGCCGAGCCGTGAAGCTCGTTCGTGCCCCCGCGCGTGACGGCATTCACCAGCACGCCGCCGAAGTTGCCCTGCCGCACGTCGAACGGCGCGAGCAGCACCTGGTACTCGCGAACCGCCGCGAGCCCGATGGACTTCCCTCGCGCCTGACCCCCTGGTTGGCCCGTGTCGCCAAGGCCGAAGAGGTCGTTCTCGCTCGCGCCGTCGATCTGGATGTTGTTGATGCGATTGTTGACGCCACCGCCTGACAGTCCGGGCCCGGCGTTCGAGACCTCGGGACTCAGGACGACGAAGTCCGTGAACGTGCGATCGAGCGTCGGAAGACGCCTGAGCGCCGAGTCGGAGATGACGGTGGCGGCCCCGGTCCGCTCCGACGACATGATCGGATCGGTTTCGGAGGTGACGCTCACCGTGCTCAGGATGAAGGTCTGACCCTGTAGCCTGAAGTCGAGCGTGAGGTTCTGGCTGAGCGTGAGTATCTGGCCGTCACGCATCTGCGGCTGGTAGCCCGGGTGCCGCGCCGTGACCGAGTACGGCCCTCCGACCTCGAGCCCCTGAACCAGGTAGCGCCCGTCACGTCCGGAGGCGGCGCGGCTCGTCGCCCCGGTGGCCATGTTCACGACGGTAATCGACGCGCCCTCGATCGGTTCGCTCGAGGCGTCGTCGACGACCCGTCCGCTCACCGAGCTCGTCGTGACTCCCTGTGCGCCTGCCGGGGCAGGAATGAACCACGTGGCCGCGACGGTAAGCCACAGTACGGCCAGCGCTGCGCGTGGGACGCTCACGCCGGTTCGCTCGCCGCGCATCGTGAAGCCACCGAAGCCACCGCCGCGATGGGTATCGGGACGGCAGAGGGACCGGGTTGCGTGGCCGACATAGGCAAATGCTACAGCAGGAATCGGTCGCGCGCGAGCGGCTGGCAGTCGTTCCTGCCTCGCGCGTGTCGGAACCTGGCTGACACGGACCTTGCCGCCGAGCGCCGATGGTTGGCCGATGGTTGAATAGACGCCGTCTGCCGTACACTTTTCGGCGTGCCCCCACGATACGCCGCGGCGTCGGCTCGCTGACAGCGCCCCCCTACGTGTGACCATTCGCATCGCACTCTTCTGGATTGCCGCGGCGTGCTGCGTCGTCGCCGAGCTCGCCATCCTCAAGTCTCTGCTCTTCGGTCGCGCCGCACGGGCGGCCCGACTCGAGGACCAGCTTGTGACCGCACGCGCGCCGAACCGCACCATTGAGATCGCGTGGGCCGTCATCCCGGCGGCGGGGTTGTTGCTCGTTCTTTATCTGACCTGGCGCGCCGTGGACGCGCCTCTGACGCCGTCCGCGGACGCGAGCCGCGCCGGCGTCGTGACTGGAGTATGACATGACCGCCGTACGGCGTCTTGCGTTGTTGTCGCTGCTGCTCGGCATCGGACACGTCGTGTTCGGCGCCATCGTCCGCATCACCGGCTCGGGGATGGGATGCGGGGATCATTGGCCCAAGTGTCATGGCTACTGGTTCCCGCCGCTCGATCGGACCGACCTCATTATCGAGGTCATGCACCGCTATTTCGCCGCCACCCTGTCGCTTGCCATTGTGGCCCTGCTGATTGTCGCGTTCCTGCGGCGGCAGTCGACGGGGATCGGTGGCCCTGGCGGCGTGCTGCGAGCGGCGTGGGCGGCCGTGGTTCTCGTGCTCATCGCGGCCGTCTTCGGCGGCGTCACGGTGAAGCTCGAGCTCGAGAACAAACTCGTGATCGTCACCCATCTCGCGATCGCCATGGCGTTGCTTGCGGTGCTCGTGTCGGCCGTTCTGCGCGCCGGAGGGTTGGGGGGCGCGAGCGCGACGCTCGGTTCGGCGTCACACCGGACGTGGCGGGGTGCGCGCGTGGCCATTGGGCTGACGTTCGCGGTGGTCGTGCTCGGTGCGTTCACAGCGCACGTCCCGGGGGCGAACGCCGCATGCGTTGGATTCCCGCTCTGCCGCGGGTCCCTGCTTCCCGGTCCGCAGCAGCACATTCAGTTCACGCACCGGATCATCGCGTTCCTGCTGTTCTTCCATCTCCTCGCGCTGATGGTCGGCATCATTCGGCGTGGTGAGGCACCGCTGATCATTCGCGCGGCGGTCGTCGCGTTCGTCGCCGTGCTCGCGCAGATCGGGATCGCGGCCGCGATGGTCGAGATGCAGCTTCCGGCGGAATGGCGTGCGCTCCACCAGGCCGTCGGGACGGCCGTGTGGGTGGCGGTCGTCACGTTCGCCCTGCTGTGTCGTCGGGGCGCGCTCGGTGTGGGCGTGCTGGCAAAAGCGAAAGAACCGCGCCCGACGTTGCGTGCCGCCGAGGTCGCGACGTGAGCGAAACGGCCATCGACCGGGCACGCGAAGCGGGGCTCGCCCGCGACCTGATCGCGCTCACGAAGCCACGGATCATCTCGCTGCTGCTGGTGACGACGATAGCGCCGATGTTCGTCGCGGGGACGCCGTCCGTGTGGCTCGTGGTGCTCGTCGGCGTGGGCGGCTACCTCATGGCGGGCGGCGCGAACGCGGTGAACATGTACCTCGATCGCGACATCGACGATCGCATGGCCCGCACGCGTCTTCGCCCCATTCCGAGCGGGCGCATGGCGCCGCCGGCCGTGCTGGCGTTCGGGGTGATGTTGTCGTGTGCGGCAACGTGGATGCTCGCGCGGTTCGTGAACGTGCTGACAGCGGCGCTCGCGCTCGCGGGCTTCTACTTCTACGTGTTCATCTACACGCGATGGCTCAAGCGGTCGACGCCGCACAACATCGTGATCGGTGGCGCCGCCGGCGCATTCCCGCCGCTCGTGGGGTGGGCGGCGGTCACGAACCGCGTCGATCTGTCCGCGCTCTACCTGTTCCTCATCATCTTCTACTGGACGCCGCCGCATTTCTGGGCACTCGCGCTCCTCAAGCAGCGTGACTACGGGAACGCGGGCGTCCCAATGGCGCCGCTCGTGTGGGGGGAGCGTGAGACGATGGATCAGATGCTGTGGTACACGCTCATTCTGATTCCGCTGACGCTGTTGCCGGTGGCGTTCGGCGCGTTCGGGTGGCTGTACTTCGCATCGGCGTTCGCGCTCGGCATCATGTTGCTCGTGGGGGTGCTGCGCGTGCGGTCGGCGGCGCAGTGGACGAAAGCAGCGTGGAAGGTCTACAAGTTCTCGTTGCTCTATCTCGCGCTGCTGTTTGTGGCCATGGTGGTCGACCGCCGCGTCTAGCGCAGCTGCGAGCTGGGAGGCCAGCTGGTGGCTGGCGGGCTGCTAGCTGCAGCTCCGAGCTGGAAGGCTACTAAAAGCGGCTGGCAGCTGGCTGCCAAGCTACGAGCTACGAGCTACGAGCTACGAGCTACGAGCTTGGAGCCAGCTCAGCTCCCAGCTCCCAGCCTGGCAGCGAGCTGAGCGCCGCATCACCTGGCGAGGGGCTCGATCGCTACTGATCCGCCGCGGCGCGCAGCACCACCTGGGTAACCTGGCCCGTGGCTACCGTGACGGTGTCCTCGATCGGACCCAGGCGCGGGTGCCACGCGCGAATCCGATAGCGACCCGGCGGCACCGAATCCATCGCGAAGCTGCCGTCGCTGGCCGACGTCGCGAAGTACGGGTGATCGAACACCGCGATCCATCCGTGGGTCCACCCGTGGACCTCGCACGTGAGCTCGAGGATCCCCGGGCGCGCGAGGACGCGACCGTTAGGCACCACCTGGCCCTCGTCCGTCTCGCGGATCGTCGCGAGCACCTCACCGCCATCGCGATGGACGATCCGCGTGCGGTGCTCGACGCGGTCGAGGCTGCGCACGTTGAGCGTGCCGCCCACCACGGCCGTCTGGACCTCGGGCACGAGCAGACACCGATCGTTCGTGACCTCGAAGCGGCGCTCGAGCGGCAGCGGCTTCCCGCTGCGGATCCCCTCGATCCAGACGACCACGCCCGCTGCGTGCGCGCCGCGGCGCTCGATGCCGCGTCTCGTGAACCCGTTGCCACACACGATCTGATCGGACGTCGGGCGAATCATCGTGTCGGCCGGGGGCGGGCCATCGAGTTGCAGGACCCCGCGGACCTGCCCGGCAGAATCGAGCGTCGTCATTGGCGTGTACGGAGGGCCCTGAGACACGCGGCGAAGCGTCGCGGCGAGCGCTTCGCCGTTGTCGCGCGACGTATCGGGCGAAAGGTCATCGCCCCCCGCACATGCACAAAGCATGAGTCCCGCGGCGAGCATCGAGATCACAACGCTTCGCGAACGTCGGGTGGTCGATCGATACGGCGGGAAGCCTGGCGCCGGAGAACCTGCCTCGGACTCGTTCACTGACCTGCGTCGGTTTGGAGAACAGTCATCGTTGGGGACCTCGCCCTAGGACGCCGCTGCGCACAACGACGCCACACTCCGGCGGGCAAGTGGCACGCCATGCACTCGCACCGGCCCCGACGGGTGACCCGATGATGCCGCAATCGTCCTGCGACGGAGGGCCATTGGTCCGACCGCCCACGCGATTTCAACGGAGTGCCTCGGCCGTTTCATGATCACGACGCTCGCGCTCTTTCTGACCGTCGCCGCCTCCGGCCCGACCCCGACCGACTCGGTTCGCGCCGACCGCGAGATCCGCCTCGTCGCCTTGCGTCACGTCGCCGACGTGCGCCGGTGCTACGAGCGCGAAGGGCTGACGCGCGACCCGGCGCTCGCGGGCACGCTCGACGTGACGGTAACGGTGCAGGCGACGGGCGTGGTGAGTGACGTCGCGGTCACGGCCGAGGACATGCACGGCGTCGGTGCGCGCGAGGTCGCGACGTGCCTGACGATGGTGATCCGCAACTGGCGCTTCGACCGCGGCCCGTATGCCGTTGAGGCGATCGTATTTCCGTTCGACTTCAAGCCGGAGTACGGTCGCGCCGCAAGAATGGTGGGGGCCTGAGGAACGGCGAAGGGCGAACTGCGAACGGCGAAGTGCGAACGGCGAAGCGCGAACGGCGAAGCGCGAAC
>DASURJ010000114.1:0-2064 GCA_036280115.1 Gemmatimonadaceae bacterium | reverse complement strand
TGGGCGGCCTGCGCGGGATCGCGCCGGACCTGCTGCGCGTGCTCAAGCGCGCGGGCTTCGCGGACCAGGAGCTGGCCGCGCTGCTCGGTGCGAGCGAGGAGGCCGTACGCGACGCCCGGCTCGAGGCAGGCCTGGTCCCTGCCTACAAGCGCATCGACACCTGCGCGGCGGAGTTCGAGTCGTTCACCCCGTATCTCTACGGCACGTACGAGCAGGAGTGCGAGGCGGACCCCACGCCGCGCCGCAAGGTGGTCATCCTCGGCAGCGGGCCGAACCGGATCGGCCAGGGGCTGGAGTTCGACTACTGCTGCTGCCACGCCGCCTTCGCGCTTCGCGAGGAGGGCTTCGAGACGGTGATGGTGAACTGCAATCCGGAGACGGTGTCGACCGACTACGACACCGCGGACCGGTTGTACTTCGAGCCGCTGACGTTCGAGGACGTCATGGGCATCATCGAGACCGAAGCGTCGGCCGGGGGCAGGGTCTCGTGCCTCGTCCAGTTCGGCGGGCAGACGCCGCTGAAGCTCGCGCTCGCGCTCCAGCAGGCCGGCGTGCCGATCCTCGGCACGTCGCCCGATTCGATCGACCTGGCGGAGGACCGGAAGCGCTTTTCGGCGCTGCTGACCGAGCTTCAAATCACCCAGCCGGCGAGCGGCACCGCAACGTCGCGGCAGGACGCGCGCGAGGTGGCCGCCGCGATCGGATTTCCGGTCGTGGTCCGCCCCTCGTACGTGCTGGGCGGCCGCGGCATGGCCATCGTGTACGACGTTGCGACCCTCGATCGCTACATGACGCAGGCCGTGGACGCGTCGCCCGAGCACCCGGTGCTCATCGATAAATTCCTCGAGGACGCCTTCGAGTTCGACGTCGACGCGATTGCCGACGCGACAGGCGCCGTCGTCATCGGCGGCATCATGGAGCACATCGAGGAGGCCGGCATCCACTCGGGCGACAGCTCCTGCGTGGTGCCCCCCTTCATCTGCCCCGAGCGGCACCTGAACACCATCCGCGACCACACCCGACGCATCGCGCGGGCGCTGAAGGTGGTCGGGCTCATGAACGTCCAGTACGCGATCAAGGACAACGTCGTGTACGTGCTCGAAGTGAATCCGCGCGCGTCGCGCACGGTGCCGTACCTGTCGAAGGCGACCGGCGTATCGCTGGCGAAGGTCGCCGCCAAGGTCATGGCCGGCCGCACGCTCGCCGAGCTCGGATTGACCAAGGACGTCGAGGTTGCGGGGGTGTTCGTCAAGAGCCCGGTGTTTCCGTTCGTACGGTTCCCGGGGGTCGACACGATTCTCGGCCCCGAGATGAAGTCGACGGGCGAGGTGATGGGCGGAGCGACCAGCTTCGGCGTGGCGTTCGCGAAGGCGCAGTTGTCGGTCGGCCAGCGGCTGCCCGAGAGCGGCACCGCGTTCGTGAGCGTGAACAACGACGACAAGCCGAACCTCGTGCCGATCGCGCGCGATCTCGCGGAGCTCGGGTTCCGGCTGATTGCCAGCCGGGGCACCGCGGCGTACCTGCGCGCGTACGGGCTCGACGTGGAAGTCGTCTTCAAGGTGAACGAGGGCCGGCCGAACATCGCCGACGAGATCGTCAACCGCAAGGTCGATCTCGTCGTCAACACGCCCCTGGGCCGCGAGTCGTTCTTCGACGACCGGGCCGTCCGCCGCGCCGCGATGATGCACCAGGTGCCGTGCATCACCACGCTCACCGGGGCGGCCGCCGCGGTCAGCGCGATCCGGGCCATGCGGGAACACGGCGTCGACGTCCGCGCGCTGCAGGATTACTACGCAGGAATCGCGGCGGGGAAAGCGTAGCGGATTCGCAAAATCTGCCGCACGTCCTCCCCGCGAGGACGCAGAGGGTGCCAAGGACGCGGAGGCCAACCCTTTGTAGACCCTGCGCTTCCCCCGTTCTGCGTCCTCTGCTTCCTCTGCGTCCTCCTTCGGCGGCTCCATTGCATCGCCGCGCTGCATGCGCGCTGTCGCGCCGATCCCCGCGATCGGTCTCCTCGCGGGCGCGGCAACCGGGCTTCTCCTTTCCGAGGCATCCGGAGTCGCG
>DASURJ010000113.1:0-4578 GCA_036280115.1 Gemmatimonadaceae bacterium | reverse complement strand
GGACGCCGGCGAGATCGAGCACCGTCGGCGCAATGTCGATGTTCCGGACGATCGTGTCTACCTTCGTGCCCGGGGGGATCCAGCCAGGGGCCCACGCAATCATCGGGATGCGGATCGACTCCTCGTACGCATTCCGTTTGTCGATGAGACCGTGCTCGCCGAGCATGAAGCCGTTGTCGCTCATGTACAGCACGAGCGTGGACCGTGCGAGCCCCGAGCGCTCGAGCTCATCGAGGACGCGCCCGATGCCGTCGTCCATCCCGCGTAACGTCTCGGCGTAGCTGCGGTAGAAGTCATCGAAGTCGAGCGTTCCGTGATACGCGTAGTCCACACCGTGCCAGCTTCCGCGTTGCGCGCGCACCCAGCGCGGCTTCTCGCGGTAGTTCGTCTCCGTGTTCGCCATCGTGGGCGGGTACGGAATGCGCGCGGTGTCGTACAGGGTTGCATAACGCGGAGGCGGTACGAACTCCGCATGCGTCGCCTTGTGCGCGACGATCATGAAGAACGGCGGCGCGTTCGCCCCGGTGGATTGGCGACTCAACCAGGCGACCGCGGAATCCGTGAGGATGTCCGACGTATAACCAGTGACGCGCGCACTTCGACCGTTCACGTTGAGCGTGGGGTTCTCGTAGACCCCCTGCCCGCGAAAGCTGATCCAGTGATCGAAACCGGGGCGTGGTTGATTACTGCCTTCGTCCTCGCCCATGTGCCACTTGCCCACGTACGCGGTGGCGTAGCCGGCACGCTCGAGGTGCTGCGGGAAGAAAATCGTTCCGCGCGGAATGGGCGACGTGTTGTCTACTACCCCATGGCGATGCGCGTACTGGCCGGTGAGGATCGACGCGCGGCTCGGCGAGCAGAGTGACGTGGTGACGAACGCGTTTCGGATGTGCGCGCCGCCGGCGGCCATGCGGTCGAGGCTCGGCGTCTGGAGAAACGCCGGCGCCCGGCCGGTGAAGCTCATGAAGTCGTAGCGGTGGTCGTCGCTCAGAATGATGACGACGTTGCGCGGGCGGCCCGGCTGCGCCGTTGCTTGACTACCCTCTCGTTCGGGACGACTGCGATCCCTCGCGTCGCTCGGGATGACGTGCGCAGCCGCGGCCGCGCCAAAGCCGACAGCCGTCGAGATCACGAACAGAGCGACGGTGCGGCGCGCGCTCATGGACGCCACCCGGCCGGCAGCGGGCCGCGGTCCGGGACCTCTGTGACCTCGCCGGTAACCGTGAACCGAGCCGACTGGCCACCTAACGACGACCCGCCCACCCAGGCCGTGAACGTGCCAGGCTCCACCACGTGCCGCATGCGGAGGTCGTAATAGGCCAGGGCCTGCGGACGAAGCGTGAACGACACGCTCCGACGCTCACCCGACCGCAAGGTGACCCGGCGGAAGCCCTTCAGCATTCGCACCGGTCGTGTCACCGTGGCCGCGTCGTCACGGACGTAGAGCTGCACGACTTCATCGCCCTCCCGCGCGCCGGTGTTCGACACGTCCACCGTCACCGTGATCGTATCGGTCGGCCGGATTTCCGTCGCGCTCATGCGCACCGGGCCGTATGAGAACGTCGTGTACGACAGCCCGTGGCCGAACGGCCATTGCGGCGTCCACGGTACGTCGATGTACCTGGACGTATAACGCTCTGTCTCGCTCGGTGGACGCCCGGTGTTCTTGTGGTTGTAGTACACGGGCACTTGCCCCACCGTCCGCGGGAACGAGACCGGGAGTTTCCCGCCCGGATTGTAGTCGCCGAACAGCACGTCGGCGAGCGCGGGGCCGGTCTGAACGCCGAGGTACCAGGCTTCGACGATGGCGGGAACGTTGTCGGCGAGCCACGGAACCGCGAGCGGACGACCGTTCATGAGCACCGCGACGACCGGCTTCCCCGCCGACCGCGCCACAGCGTGCACGGCCTGGACGAGCCGCAGCTGCACGCCAGGAAGGTCGAGCGACGCGCGGTTCCTCGCCTCGGCGCTCATGTCCTGATGCTCGCCGACTACCAGCACGACCGCGTCCGCCTCACGCGTCAGCCGCACTGCGTCGGCAAACCCGCTCGTATCGGCCGAGTCCACACTTGCGCCTCGTGCGTAGAGAACGCGCGCGCGCCCACCGACGGCCTGGCGGATGCCGGCGAGCGGCGTCACGGCGTCCTGCGGCCGCCCCGCTGCCGCCCATGACCCGAGCGCCGAGCGAGCGTCGTCCGCCAACGGGCCGATCACCGCGATGGCACCGAGATCCTTCCGGAGCGGCAGGGTGGCTCCGTCATTCTTCAACAGCACGATCGAGCGACGCGCCATCTCGCGCGCCTCCGTCACGAACGCCGGCGCGAGCGTGAGCGCACGCTCGCGAGCCACGCTGCTGTAGCGATACGGGGCGTCGAAGAGCCCGAGCTCGTACTTCGCGCGCAGCACGCGGCGTACGGCGCTGTCCACGACCGCCACGTTCACTCGTCCGGCGCGAACTTCGGCGGGCAGATGCGACGTGAAGAAGTTGCTCACCATGTCCACGTCCACGCCCGCATCGATGGCGACGCGTGCGGCCGTCGCACTGTCGGCGGCGATCCCGTGGTTCATGAGCTCCATCACGCCGGTGTAATCGCTCACGAGAATCCCGTCCCACCCCCACTCGGTGCGCAGCACGCCGTCGATCAGATCGCGGTGCGCGTGCATCGGCACGCCATCGACCTCGTTGAACGCCGCCATCACCGACCGCGCGCCGGCATTCACGGCCGCGTGAAATGGCGGGAGGTAGATCTCGCGAAGCGTGCGACCGGGGATCTCGGCGATGTTGTAGTCGCGCCCCCCCTCGGCCGCGCCGTAGCCCACGAAGTGCTTCGCGGTGGCGAGGATGGTGAGCGTGTCGCGGAGGTCGGTGCCCTGGAACCCGAGGACGCGCGCCGCCGCCATCACGGAGCCGAGGTAGGGGTCCTCGCCCGCGCCCTCCACGATGCGTCCCCACCGCGGGTCGCGCGCGATGTCCACCATCGGCGCGAACGTCCAGTGGAGGCCGTGCGCCGCCGCCTCGGCTGCCGCAACCCGCGCCGCGCGCTGGACAGCGGCGGGATCCCAGCTCGCTGCTTCGGCGAGCGAGACGGGGAAGATCGTGCGGAACCCGTGGATGACGTCGTGCGCGAAGAGCACGGGGATTTTCGCGCGCGATTCCTCGACCGCGACGCGTTGCATCTCACGGGTGAGCTCGGCGCCGTGGACCCCGAGGAAGGACCCGACGCGCCCGGCGCGGATGTCCGCGGCGCCGGCTTCCGGCGTCTGTGGGCCGGTGAGACCGAATCGCCCGCGGTACTGCGTCAGCTGGCCCAGCTTCTCGTTCAGCGACAGGCCGGCGAGCACCGAGTCGATGAACCGTTCTGCTCGAGGGTCCGCGGGGCGCTCGGCTGGCCGAGCGACCGGCTGCGCCGCGGGCCCCTGTAGCTGCGTCCCCGGCACCACAGCCACGTTAGGCGTGGCGGGCGGCGCCGGCGTCGGCGACGGCGACGGCGAGCGCGTACACGCGCCGGCGACGAGCAGCACCAGCGCGATACGACTCAACACTTCCCGTCCAGCCAACCGCCGGAGAATCCAGCGCGACAGAGCCCGCGGACGATGTACGGGCTGGACTTCATGCGCTCCCAGACGAAGCCGTTCCGGTAATTGGCGATCATAGCGATGATCGGTCCCTGGTCGATGCCCAGCTGGTTGTCGTCGAACCATCCCTTGCCGGCGATGATCCGGCCGCGACGAGTCACGATGGTCGTGTCGCGAAGCGTGGGGTTGAACGCGTCCACGAACCCGTATCGGTTGAACAGGTCGTCACCGTAGCGCACGCGCTGCGCTCGCAACGCGGCGATGGTGATCTCGGGCGCGAAGGGGATCGATCCGCCGGCTGCCGTCGGCGCGATGGTGCCATCGTCCCTGATGTCGCCGAGTGCCGCGCCGCGCGCCCAGTAGGTGCGGAAGCGTCGTGACACGCCGTCGATGATCATGGTCGTGTCCTTCGGGCCGTCACTCGCCGTGAGCCCCCAGCTCTCACCGGAGTAGTCGCGCCATCGGTTCGGGTTGTCCATGGCGTACGCGCGCTGGGCGAGCGTCGCCCGGCGCGAGTTCTCGAAGTAATCGATCCCCTTCCCGCGCATGTACGCGTCCCGGATGCCGCGAAAATCGATCCACACGTGCGAGTACTGGTGGCCGAACAGCGGCGCGAAGTTCACGTGCTCCTGCCCGTAGAACGCACCCCACTTGTACGTGCTCGTGAACGCCTGCCAGGCAGTGGAATCGGCCGGGAACGTCGGTGAGCCGAGCGCGAGCACGTAGAGGATCATCGCCTCGTCGTACCCCCGCCAGTCGAACGGCAGGAAGCCCTCCTCCGGCTTCCACCCCATGTTCACCGCCGGTGCGCGGTTCCTCGGCCACGTCCACTCGACGCGCCGGTACAACGAGTCCGCGTACGCCCGCACGGCCGCCTCGGTCCGAGCGGTATCGGTGAAGTACGACTGACAGAACAGCGCGCCCGCGAGCAGCAGCGACGTGTCGATGGTGGACAGCTCGACCTTCTCGAAGCGAAGGCCTTTCTCGAAGTCGAGAAAGTGG
>DASURJ010000112.1:0-2803 GCA_036280115.1 Gemmatimonadaceae bacterium | reverse complement strand
AACCGGGAATCCACGCGGACTTGGGAGCCGCCGATTCCCGACAGCCGGAGATTTACAAGACTCTCACCGAGCGCCGTCTCGACTTCCGTCTCTACACGCTGCCCACCACGGCTGGGCCCATCCCGCGACTCCTCAACACCGAGTCGCGCTACGAAGCGAGCCTCAACTTTTGGGACGTACCCGGCGAGGTCTACGACGGCGACATCCCACCCAACATCCTCCGCGAGATGACGAGGGCGAAGGGGCTCATCCTCCTCATCAACCCGAGCTTCGTGCCGGACGAAGGACGCGAGCGCTACTACATGCGCTTCTTCGACCGCACCCTCGGCCGACTCAAGTTCGCGCTCGCGGACGCGGCACGGCGCGGAGAGCGCGTGCCGTTCGACCCGCGCACCAACCAGCTCACCATCCCCGTCGCGGTCTGCCTGAGCCAGATCGACCGCTCACCGCGGTTCATGGACGCCGAGCCGAAGGCGCTGTTCGAGGAGACCGTCGGCGACACGGCGCCCATCCTGTACTCGTGGCTCACGCGGTTCGACATCTTCAAGCTCACGGCGTTAGGCAGGCCGCTCCGCCGCGTCGGTGACCGCGAGGTGCTCGACGGCGAGCCGCAGCCGAAGTTCGTCCACCTGCCCATCTCGTGGATCGTCAACGGAGGACGCTCGTGACGGCGACTGCCAGCGCTCCCGCACCACGACGCGCGATCTGGGGACTCGTCAACGACGGCTACGCCCTCGTCGCGAAGACGGCAAACCTCACGCACGACGAGGCGTTCGAGCTGTGCCGCGTACCGGACATCGGAGATCCAAGCGCCTACCTCGATCAGGGCGTCGCATACCTGCGGTCCCCGAAATGGGGCCATGTTCTCGCCCGCTATTTCACGAACGCCGAGCGTGATTCGGCGGGGCGGGCGTCGCTCGTGTATGACGTCGTCGCGCTGAGCGATGCGGATTTCGCCGCAATCGGCTGCGATGCCTTCCGCGCTCTACCCCCGCTCTCGACGGATCGCCGCCCGGAGCGGCTCGGCGAGCTTCCCGCGCCACTGGTACCCGCGCGCGACGAGGCGGCCGAAGCCGTGCGCCTCGATCAGCTCATCACCCGCGAAGATTCCAGGGCAGTCGCGACGCTGCTTGGCGCGCTCCTCGCCGGCGACCGCGTGCTCTGTGTCGGCGCGACGGTCCGCCCGGAAACGATCGAGTGTATCACGCTTCTCTTGCCGCCTGTGCTCAGGCCGCTCGTCACGTTCCAGGTTCCGACCGTCGACTACCCCAAGCATACGCCCCGCCTCACGGTGGCCGAGCGTGGACACGCGCTCCTGCTGGAGCGCGAGTGGTCGGCGATACTGCCGCGCGATGCCGACGATCCCGCCCTGCACGATGCCATCGCGAACGCCGGGAGGCTCGTTGCGTTAGGCAGGATGCCTGACCGGCTCCGGTCGGTCTGGGTCGGCGTCGATGGCGGCGTGTCGGACCTGGCCGACGGCGTCGCTCGCATGCTGCGGCTCGATCTCCTGAACGAGGGACTCCGATCCGGCGACGTGCGACGGGCAGTGCTCGTGCCCGCCCGCGCGGAGCAGTGGGACGAGCGGCGTCGGTTGACGAACACGCTGTTCGAGCACGAGACCGCGGAGCGCGTGGCCGCAGGACTCGCGGACGTGATTCGTGGCGACCAGCGCGGCGCGTGGGCGGCGGCGCACGCGATCGGCGCGTGCATCGGGCACGACCGTGAATCGCACCCGGCACGGTTCCGCGAGCTCTTCACGCGCCTGGTCGATCATCTGCGCGACGTGCCGGTACCGACCACCGACCTGACCCCGCAGAGCGTCCGCGTCATGCTCGCCTGCGGTGCCGCATCCCTCGGAGACCTCGATCGCTTCCTCGCGGTTGCGGACCCGAGTCTTCCGTGGGAGCTCGCGTGGAACGACGGGTGCGCGCGCTGGGTGAAAGGACGCTCGCACGTCGCGCGACTGTTCGATGCACTCGCGGCGAAGGGCGCCACGTACGGTGAAGCGCTCGACGGCATGCAGGCGATCACGCAGATCACGAGCGACGCGAACGGTACGAACCACCGAACCCGCGGGCACGCATCGGCCATTGCGTTCGCACTCGTCAGGCGCGTGCTCCGGGAACGCGCGACGCTCGAGCCGCCGGACCGGTTGGGAGCGCTGGTGGAGTCCCTCGTCCGGTTGTGGACCGCGCCGTCAGCGAGCAAGGGACCGACCACGTCACCCACCGATCCGGTCGAGCGCGCGGTACGCCGCTTTCTCGGACTCTCTGAGACGCCCGCCTCCGGTACGGACGCGCGACGCACCGCGGCCGACCTGTCGCGTGTCTTCGGCGAGTCAGCCGACGCCACTGGTGACACCGAGCTCGGAGGCTGGGTAATCGCCGCTCTCGAGCGCGCGCATGCTGGCGCGCTGAGCGATGCCCCAGTGCGCGCGACGGCGGCGCTCCTCGAGGATCTGAAACGCCTCGCTCCGCGCAACGAGCTCGCGAGCCAGGTTGGCCAGGTGCTTCTCCACTTCGCCGCCGCGGACGCTGCCTTCGTGTTCCGCCCCGCGTGGCTGGATGTCGCGCGCCAGGTCGACGACATGTCGCGCCGCGAGCTGCTCACGCGCGCGCTCGCATGGGTTGCACGCGGGTATGCCGGCGGCCGGTTCACGGTGGGCGCATTCGTCGACGCATGCGCCCTCGCGGGTGGCGAGGGCGGACGCATCGACGACGCGACGGTGGAGCTGCTCGTCCCGCAGCTCGCCACCGCGGCCGCGTCGCGCGACAGCACGACCGAGCTCGCGATCCTCGCC
>DASURJ010000111.1:0-4205 GCA_036280115.1 Gemmatimonadaceae bacterium | reverse complement strand
GCAGTCCATCGTCGATCTCATCAAGCGCATGAATCAGGCGATGCACGCCGACGACCCCACGCGCTACGCCGTGCCGGAGACGCGCGAGCTGGTGTCGCAGTACCTGTTCCTGTACGGGCTGTCCGGCGATCCGCAGGACTTCGACTCGTTCGTCGACCACGACTTTCAGCGCGCGTCGGTGTGGGCGTTCATCAAGAACGAGAGCACGAGCTACGCCGACAGCCTCGCGCGTCGCGCGCAGGGAATCATCGCCGAGAGCTTCCCGCCTGGTGTCACGGTGCAGATGGGGGGAAGCGTGCCGCAGGTCATGGCGCTCAACGAGGTCATCGTCAACGACAAGTTCCGGAACATGGTGCAGATGGCGCTCGTGGTCTTCGTGCTCGGCGCCATCATCATGCGATCGTTCGTGGGCGGGCTGTTCGTGGTCACGCCGCTCTTCGCCGTGATGCTCGCGAACTTCGGTGCGATGGGCTGGCTCCGCCCGTCGCTCGACATCACCGCCATGACGTCGGCCGCGATGGCCATCGGAATCGGCGCCGACTACGAGATCTATCTGCTGTTCCGGTTCCGCGAGGAGCTCAGACGCACGGGCAGCGTGCTGGAGGCGACACGAACCTCCATGCTCACGTCAGGCAAGGCGATCCTGCTCGTCGCCATCTCCATCGCCAGCGGGTACGCCGTGCTCCAGGCGTCGGACTTCGCGTTCTACAGCACGCTATCGACAATGGTGGGTGTGACGATGGGGATCAGTGCCTTCTTCGCCCTGTTCTTCCTTCGCGCCCTCATGATGGTGTTCAAGCCCCGCTTCATCTTCGGCGACGAGCGCGAGGCGCTGTTCGCGGCGGTCGCCAAACCCGCCACGCCCTCGACGGCAATCGGAGGTGCCCAGTGAGCCGCGCACACCTTGGTCCGCTCCTCGCGTCCGCCGGCCTCCTGGCGCTCGCCGCAACGCATCCGGTCGGCGCTCAGCAGGGGGCGACGCCGTCACCGCGCGAGATCATGGAGAAGAACTTCTTCGTCACGAAGGTCACCACGCTGCACGTGGACATGGCCATGTCGCTCATCAACAGCCGCGGCCAGCGTCGCGAGCGGCGCAACACGACGATCGTCAAGCTCCAGCCTAACGGGATCGACTCCAGGTTCCTCGTCCGCTTCAGCGAGCCGCCCGACGTTGCGGGGACGGGGCTGCTCCAGGTGGAGCACAGCGACGGTGACGACGACCTGTGGATCTACCTGCCCGCGCTCAAGAAGGCCCGGCGGCTCGTGGCGAGCAACAAGAAGGACAGCTTCGCGGGCTCGGACTTCGCGTACGCCGACATCGCGATCCCCAAGGTAGACGCCTATCGGCACGTGCTCAAAGGCACGGAGCAGGTGGACGGTGTGACCTGTTACGTGATCGAGTCGACCCCGGCGAGCGACGCCGTGCGGTCGAACAACGGATACTCGCGCAAGATCACGTGGGTCCGCACCGACAACTTCCTCGAGGCGAAGGTCGAGTACTACGACCTGGCGAACCGGCACTTCAAGACGCAGCGCGTCGCGCAGCACCAGCCGGTGGCGTCGCAGGCGGGGAAGTGGTTCGCGCTCGAGCGGGAGATGACCAATCACCAGACCGGACACCGTACGCTGATCGTCGCCACGAAGATCGACGGCACCACGCCCGTCCGCGACGACGTCTTCAGCGTGCGAACGCTCGAGCGTCCGTGATGCGGGGGGCCGTGTTCGCTGCCCTCGCGCTCGTGACGGCGACAGCGCGAGCGCAGGAGCGGCCGGTTCCGGAGCTCACCGGATCGCTGCGCGGCGGCTACTGGAGCTCCACGCGCTCGCTGGACCGGCGGCACCCGTTAGGCAGCGGGATGGCGTGGCTCAAAGGGACGGCGGCGGGGCCGCGTCACGTGACGCTGTTCGCCGAGGGGTGGGTGGCGGTGCGCGGTCCGGTGGATGACGCGGATGCGACGGTGGAGCTACGCGAAGCCTACGTCACGGCGGCGCTGGGCAACCTCGACCTGCGCGCAGGGCGGCAGATCCTGGCCTGGGGACGTGCCGACGGCGTGAATCCGACGGGGAACCTCGCGGCCGAGGATCTCACGCTCCTCACGCCCGACGACGCCGACCGCCGACTCGGCGCCACCTCGGCGACCGTGAGCTACTACCTGGGGGGGCTGTCGATCACGGGAGTGTGGCTCCCGGAGTTTCGCGGGCACCGCATCGCGCTCCCCGGTGACGGCAGCATGTCGTTCGAGGAGACGAAGCGTGCCTGGCCCGGGGACCAGTGGGCGCTTCGAGCGGAGCAGACGGGCGGTGCGGTGGACTGGTCTGCGTCGTTCTTCCGGGGCCTCGACCTCTCACCCGATCTCGAACCGGCTGTCATTCCGAGCGTTGCCGCGCAGCGGCGGAGTCGAGGAATCGCGAGTCATTCCGAGCGAGCCCGCAGGGCGAGTCGAGGCATGGCGGTCGTCCCGACAGAGGGGCCTGCGGTCGAGCCTAACGCGGTCGCTCTGCGTCACCGGCGGATCCACGTGTTCGGCGCCGACGCGGCAACGACGCTCGGCCGCTACGGGCTTCGCGCCGAGGGCGCGTATGTCCGGACGGAGGATGGTTCGGGCACGGACCCGTTCACGAAGAACCCGTTCGTGTTCGTCGTGGTCGGAGGCGATCGGACGTTCGACGGACGCTTGAACGTGAACGTCCAGTACCTCGGCCGAGTAGTCGTGCGGTTTCGCGGGCCAGCTGGTGACGTGGCGTCAGGGGACGTGGCGGTGGCCCAGGCCCAAGCGATTCTGTCGAGTCAAACGCGTCGCGCGCAGCACGGCGCGTCCATGCGTGCGTCGTACAAGTGGTTGCACGAGACGCTCGAGACGGAATGGGCGGCGGTCGCGTACGCGGGGCCGCGCGGCGTCGCGATGCGCCCGAAGGTGACATACGCGGTGACGGACCGATTCACGCTGATGGCGGGCGCGGAGGTTTTCCGCGGCGAGGACGCATCGGTGTTCGGGCTCCTGCGGCCGAACTCCACGGCGTTCCTCGAGGCGCGTTTGTCATTCCGAGCGTCAGCGAGGAATCGCAGTCATCCCGGCAGAGGGGCCCCTCTACCAGCAGCCCTGCGATTCCTCGACTGCGGCCCTGCGGGCCTCCGCTCGGAATGACAGGGCAATGTCGGGTTCCGCCGCCGTTCTGCGCATGACTGGGGGTCATCGTCCTCACTTTGTCGGAGGCCCCCAATGTCAGAGCGTCGATCGCGCGTCACCCGTGTGCTCGCCACTGCTGCGGTGCTGACCGCGGTGGCGTGCGCTCCTGAACGATCTCCCACCGTGCCCGTGCTTCCCGAGGACGCCTCATTCGCCCCGGGCGGGAACGGAAACGGTGGTGGCGGCGGTGGCGGCGCGAAGGTGAGGATCAAGAAGCTCCAGCTCGCGTCCACGACGCTGACTGTCGACGGGCCGAGCGTGGTGGCGACCATCAGCATCGGCAACTCGGGGGTCGCCATCCAGAGCGGCGTCTCGATCGTCGCGGAGGTGGCGCAGCCCGCCGCATTCCACGAGGCCGCGAACGTTCCGACCATGTGTGCGCCGGGAGCCGAGCCGGGGTTCCTTGCCACGAGTACCTGTACGATGACCTTCGACGTTAGCGCGTCTAGGTCGACCGCTGGCGCCGGCGATTTCGAGTCGGGCCCGGCGGTGTTGCGCGTTCGGGTCCTTCAGGACGTGGACGGCAGCCTCACGGAGCTCGCGAGCAGGACGATGGATGTGACCCTCGTCGTCGTGCCACCAGCGGGACCGTCGATCTCGTCGTTGACGCTCGTGAACACGACGCTGACGATCGAGGGGCCCGGTACTTCGTACACGGCAACGCTCCAGAATCCCGGCGCGCCGCTCCCGAACGTGATTCTGCAGGGCTCGATCGTGCAGGGCGAGAGTCGCTATGCGGCGGGCGGAGTCACTGTGATGTGCGATGGGTTCGCCGTGCTTCCAACCGGCACGTGCGAGGTGACGTCCCTCGTCGTGGTCTCGAACACGCACAACGGCGTCGGGCTGCTCGTTCCGGGACCGGCGGAGTTCGAGCTCCAGCTGCTGGGGACCGGAGGCACGGTGCTCGACACCGAGACGATCGACGTCGAGCTCGTGGCCGCCGGTCCGCCGGCCATCACGAGCATCACTCCGAACTTCGCCGAGCTCATGATCAATGGCCGGACGGAGTCGGCGAGC
>DASURJ010000110.1:0-2665 GCA_036280115.1 Gemmatimonadaceae bacterium | reverse complement strand
ACAGCTACCTCTTCGGCTACACGTTCTCGCGGTCGAAGGATACGCGCTCCTACGATCCGGCGTTCACCGTCGTCAGCACCGGCGCGAACCAGTCGGCGTCGAGCACACCGTTCGACATCAACAACCGCGACTTGAACTTCGCGCTGTCGGATTTCGACCGGCCGCACGTGTTCCAGGCGCAGGCTGTCTACGAGCTGCCATTCGGGCAGGGGAAACCGTTCCTCAGCGACGTGAGCCGCCTCACCGACGTGCTGGTCGGCGGCTGGACGCTCTCAGGGCAGTTCGTCGCCCAGAGCGGCCGGCCGATGACGGTGTATTCGGGAGCGAACACTTTCAGCAACATCAACCAGACGCCATCCAACTGCGACGGCTGCTCGAGCGATTTCGGCAGCATCCACGAGGAGGTCACGTCCGCGGGCGACGCGCTGGTGTGGTACTTCAACCCTGAGGAGCGTGAGCGCTTCAGCATCCCGGCACCCGGTGAGTTCAGCAACGTCGGCCGGAACTTCTTCCGCGGCCCGGGCGGCTACAACCTGAACCTGTCGCTCGCGAAGCGCACGCGAACGGTCGGTGACCAGATCCTGGAGATCCGCGCCGACGGCACCAACGTCCTGAACAATCCGACGTTCGGGTTCCCGACGCTGACGCAGACGAGCGGAACGTTCGGGCGGATCAGGAACACGGTGATCAGCGGTTCGCGGAAGATAATGCTCGGCGTCAAGTACTACTTCTGACGCGTACGTGCCACGGTCGGCGAGCTCTATCAATGACGAGTGACGAATGGCTGATGACGAAGGATTTCGTTCGTCATTCGTCATTCGAAATTCGTCATTGACCTGCAACGCGGCCGAGGCACTGACTTGACTCCCCCGGGCTGGTCGACCGACCGCCGACCGCCGAAATGCTAGATTAGTGCGCATGTATAAGCGCGCGATCGGGGCATTCTTCGCCTTCCTTATGACCACCGTGGCGGCCTCGGCACAGACCGGCACCGCTGCTCTCGACAGTCTCAAGACCAAGCCGGAACGGACCGACTTCCAGGAAACCAGCACCTACCAGGAGGTCGTCGACTTCATGAACGCGGTGGCCAACGCCGCGCCCAACAGGGTCTTCCTGACCACGTTCGGCGAAACGAACGAGAAGCGGGCGTTGCCGCTCGCGGTCGTAGGGGCGCCGGCCGCGACGCCGGAGGCGGTCCTTAAGACGGGCAAGCTTCGCGTCTACATCCAGGGCAACATCCACGGCGGCGAGGTGGAAGGCAAGGAGTCGGCGCAGATGCTGCTGCGCGAGTTGGCGCAGGGCAAGCACGAGGATTGGCTGAAGACGATGGTCTTCCTGATCGCGCCGATCTACAACGCCGACGGCAACGAGAAGTTCGCGCTCAACAACCGCGGGCCGCAGCACGGGCCGATGGGCGGTCAGGGTCAGCGTCCGAACGCGCAACGGCTCGACCTCAACCGCGACCACATGAAGCTCGATTCCCCCGAGGCGCGTGCGGTCGTGAAGCTGATGACCGACTACGACCCGCACGTGTCGATGGACCTCCACACCACCAACGGCTCGCGACACGCTTACTTCCTCACCTACGCGCCGCCGCTCAATCCGGCCACCGATCCCGCGATCATCGACCTGCTCCGCAAGGACTGGCTGCCGTGGGTGACGAAGACGATCAAGAGCAAGTACGACTGGGATTACTACTACTACGGCAACACCGGTGGTGGCGGGGGCGGACGCGGGCGCGGCGGCGCGGCGGGCGCGCCGGCGCAGCCGGCCGAACGCGCCTGGCGGTCGTTCGACAGCCGTCCCCGCTTCAACAACAACTACATCGGGCTGCGGAACCGGTTCGCCGTCCTCAGCGAGGCGTTCGCGTATGCCTCCTTCAAGGACCGCATCCTCGCGACCTCGCGATTCGTCGAGGAGAACCTGAACTACGTCGCCGCCAACGCGGCGCGCATCCGCAAGATCGTCGAGGCGGCCGACGCGAAACAGATCATCGGTACGCAGCTCGCCCTGCGCGCACAACTCGCGCGCGGCGACGAGGTCGAGATCCTCATGGGTGAGACGACGCAGGAGAAGCACCCGGTCGACGGCCACACGATGGAACTCCGGAAGGACGTCAGGAACCCGGTGAAGATGATCGAGTACGGCACATTCGAGGCGACCGAAACCGAGCGCGTGCCGTCGACCTACTACATCCCCGCTGACCTCACGGTCGCGATCGACCACCTTCGTGCGCACGGCGTCCGCACCCGCACGCTCGAAAAGCCGACCAGGGTGACTGTCGAAGAATTCCAGATCACCGGGAACACCCAGGCGCAGCGCGCGTTCGAAGGCCACAACGAACGCACCCTCGAAGGCAAGTGGGCGCCCGCCGAGCGCGAGCTCCCCGCCGGCACCGTTGTCGTCGACATCAAACAGCCGCTCGGCCGCCTCGCGTTCTACCTGATCGAGCCGCGCAGCGACGACGGCCTGGTCGACTGGAACATCCTCGATCCAGTCCTCGGCGAAGGCGTGAAGGTGTACCCGATCGTGCGGTCGAGGAACTGACGCGTGTCCGGCTTTCGGCTCTCGGCTTTCGGCTCTCGGCCTCAGCGGGTCGGAAGCCTGAAGCCGGGAGTCGGAAGCCGGGCCACGCGCGTCTAGCCCAGCGCGTCGACGAACTCGC
>DASURJ010000109.1:0-23885 GCA_036280115.1 Gemmatimonadaceae bacterium | reverse complement strand
ATCTCCCACCCCAGCACCGTCGCGCCGGATTGATCCATCCGCTTGCCCACCGCATCGCGCCCGAGGTTGAACTTCTTCGTGAACGCCTCGTTCACGATGACCACGCGCGGCGCGCCGAGCCGGTCCTGCGGCGTGAACTCGCGGCCGGACGCGAGCGGGATGCCTAACGCCGCGAAATAGCCCGGCCCCACCTCGTTCATGCGCGAGTTGCTGTCGATGTCGGGCCCTGACTTCCACCCCTCGACCGCCACGTCGTTGCCCCACGAATTCCCCTGGAGGATCCCGACGAGCGCGCCGGTCACGTGTGTCACACCGGGAATGCTACCTAACGCCTGCTCCACATCCAGGAAGAACTGGCGCGATCGATCTCGCGCATAGCCATTACGCTCGGGCGCGAGCGAGAACGTCACCACGTTCTCCGTCCTGAGCCCCAGGTCCACCCGGGCGACGTTCATGAGACTGCGCACGAAGAGCCCCGCCCCGATCAGCAGCGCCATCGAGAGGGCGATCTGCGCCGTCACGAGCGAGCTCCGGAAGCGCGTCGCCCCTCTCGTACTGGAGTGCTTGCCGGAGTTGGCCCGGAGCGTCGTGACGAGGTCGGGCCGCGTGCTGTGAAGCGCCGGGTACATCCCGAAGAGCAGGCCGGTCACGATCGACAGCGCCGCCGCGGCGGCAACGACCGTCGGATCGACGCTGAACTGGAACGACCTCGCGAGCTCGGGCGGCAATAGCCCGGCCAGGCCCGAGAGGGTCCACCGCGCCACGAGCAGACTCGCCACGCCGCCGAGCAGCGCGAGCACCACCGACTCGGTCAGCAACTGCGTCAGAAGCTGCCGGCGGCCCGCGCCGAGCGAGAGGCGAACCGCCATCTCCATCGATCGGTTCGCCGCGCGGGCGAGGAGCAGGTTCGCGATGTTCGCGCACGCGATGATGAGCACGATCGCCGTCACGCCAATGAGCAGGATCATCGGCGTACGCACCCGGCGATGCAGCGTGCTCTGCCCGCGAGCACCCTCGCTCAGCATGACCTCCTTCGCGCGGAAGCGCTGCATCGTCGCCTCGCTCATCCCCTGCTGCTGCCCTGCCTCGAGGTCGTTGACGATGGGCTTGTAGATGCTGTTGATCGCGCGGGCGGCTTGCTCGCTCGTGACACCGGGCTTGAGCCGGGCGAAGAGGTAGATCCAGTAGCTGTTGCGTCGCTCGAACCCGCGCCACACCGGAATGAGCGCCTGCCGCATTGTGATCGGTACGAAGATTTCCGCGCGAGTGCCGAGCGTCGTGCCCTCGAAGCCGCGCGGCGCGACGCCCACGATGGTCATGGGCTGGCCGTTGACGACGATGGACTGCCCGACGACCGACGGGTCCGAGCCGAGCCGCGTCTCCCAGTAGTTGTAGCCGAGCACGGCTACGGGATGGCCGCCGATCGTCTCGTCATCCGCGGGGCCGAAGAGACGTCCGGCCGCGGGCTGCAGCTGGAGCACGGGGAAGTACGAGCCCGACACGAACATGCCCGACGCGTCCAGCGTCTGATTTCGGAACGCGAGGTTCGCCCCGAAGCTCCGGTGCGCGGCGATGCCCGTGAAGACGGTCTGCGCCTTCTCGAGATCGCGGAACATCGGATAGCTCCACACCTCCTGGCAGTCGCCCGCGTTGCTGCACGACTGCGAGCCGGGATTCGGACCCGGCGCGGCCATGTTCACGAGCTGCCCGGGGTTCGGCACGGGCAGCGGCCGGA
Source organism: Gemmatimonadaceae bacterium (assembly GCA_036280115.1). GTDB lineage: Bacteria > Gemmatimonadota > Gemmatimonadetes > Gemmatimonadales > Gemmatimonadaceae > JAJKIV01. The sequence goes on along the minus strand of DASURJ010000109.1, from coordinate 22,150 downwards.
GCAGCATCTGGTTGAAGAGCGAGAAGATGGCCGCGTTGGCCCCGATGCCGAGCGCGAGCGAGATGACGGCGACGGCCGTGACGAACGGCGTCTTGAAGAGCGTGCGGAACGCGAGCTTGAGGTTCGCCATGAGCTCTACGAAAGGAGACTTACGTTGGACAAGCCGGTGACAGCGACGGTTTGCAGGGACGCTGCCGCGTGGTGCGAACGGCAGCGCCCGTACGGTACGCCATACAACGTTCTGGTACCGGGAATTGTGACGGACCGGTGTAGCGTGGCGCATGTCTTCTTGCCCCGGCACCAGCGCCGAGCGTACGCTACCCTCGACCCCCGTCACGTCCCATGGCCCGACCGGCGCGAGATGTCTCCATGATCATGACCGTGGACGAGTTCCTGGACGCGAGCCTGCCGGACGGCAAGGCAGAACTGGTGCGGGGTGAGCTGCGCATGACGCCGACGCCCGCCGTTTTCCATGGCAGAGCCGCCACGAACCTGGTCGTGCTGCTCAGCAACTATGTCCGGCAACATCACCTCGGGATGGTATTCGGGGACAGCGTCGGCTACGAGCTGACCCAGTTTCCCCACACGGTGCGCGTGCCGGACCTGTCGTTCATTCGCGCGGATCGGTTACCGCCTGCCGGACTCGACCCGCGCGAGCGCGTGTTCAGGTTCGCGCCCGATCTTGCCGTCGAAGTGCTGTCGCCGAGCGAGACTGCGCCGGAGCTCGAGGAGAAGTTGCACGATTACATCGGCGCGGGCGCGTCGCTCATCTGGGTCGCCGATCCGGCGAGACGCACGATCATGACGATCCCCGTTGACGCGCCCGTCGGCTGGCACTCCGAGGGAGATGTGCTCGATGGCGGCGCGGTCCTTCCGGGGTTCTCGTGCGCTGTCGCCGAGGTATTCGAGGGAATCGCGAGGAAGTGAAAGGCGAAGGGCGGAGGGGCGAACGGCGAAGTGCGAACGGCGAAGTGCGAACGGCGAAGCGCGAACGGCGAAGCGCGAACGGCGAAGCGCGAACGGCGAAGCGCGAACGGCGAGGGGCGGAAGGCGGAGGGCGGAATCGCGGGCCGGCCGGGATAGCGGGTCAGGCGCATCGAGCAGGGACGCGGACCGGCCACAGAGACAGGGCTCCCACTCCGCCGTTCGCAAGTCGCCCGTCGCCCGTCGCCCCTCAGACCGGCTCGGCCCTCTTGAGTTGTTCGTACAGTGATAACGTCTTTCGTTCCGGCCGCGCCCCCAGCTCGTTCTCGAGCTGTTCCACGAAGCGGTCGTAGTGCCGGAGCGCCTCGCCGCGATGACCCGCCCGGGCGAGCGCCGCCATGAGCTGCCGGTGCGCCTCCTCGTTCAGCTCGTCCGCGCGCACCACAGTACGGTACGCGTCCACCGCGTCGCCGAATGCCCCCGCCGCCACGTAGTACGAGCCTAACGCGAGCAGACCGTCCACCCACACGCGCCGCAAGTGATCGCGGATCTCCAGGTGCCAGTCCCCGGCATTCTCACCGCCGAGAAAATCGCCACGATAGAGCGCGAGTGCGGACTGCAATCGCTCGGCCGCCTCGGCCGACGCCGGGTTCGCACGCAGCGCACGACGGGCGGCGGTGACGTCACGCTCGAACCGCGGCACGTCGAGCTCGACGCCGAGCGCCCAGTTCACCCGATACCGGTCGTTCTCGAACACGACCAGGTCCGCCCTGCCTAACGCACGCCGGAGATGATGCAGCATCACGTGGAAGTTGTTCTTGACCTGCGCGGCCGACGCGTCGGGCCAGAACGCGAGGCCGACCTGCTCGCGCGACCGTCCCTCGGGGTGGGCGAGGAGAAACAGGAAGAGCTCACGGGGGCGCGCATACTTCCAGGCAGAGTGTGGAACGAGCACGCCGTCGCGCTCGATCTCGAGCGGACCGAGCGCGGCCACGCGAAGTACCGGTGACGGGACGCCGCTCGCTGACTGCGCGTGGTTCGTCACAGGCTCGGACGCTCGAGTACTGGATGCACCCGTAATGGCGGCGTCCACGACCTCCTCGAACGGGAGGTCACCGCCCTGCCGCCACGCTTCCGCAAACGCGCGTTCGCCTACCGCCGCACGGGCTGCCTCGACGTGAGGCGCGAGGCGCTCACGATCAAGCTGAAACATCAAGGCACCCATGCGCTCCCGCCGCGCTTCAGCCGCCCCGAACAGACGCAGCGCCTCGAGAGGATGTCCCCGCGCGCACTCAATGATACCCAGGAGCTCCAGCGCACGCGCCAGCCAGAACGCCTGCGGGTCACCGCGCAACGCGCGCAACGCCTCGCCGAGAGTTCCCGCCGCCGCGTCCAGTTTGCGCTGGTGCAGTTTCACCGTGCCTAACACCTGGAGCGCAATGCCAAGCTCGCGACCGAGCCCATAGGCGTAGGCGACACGAACCGCTTCCTCCGCCGCCACGCTCGCATTGGCGAGGTCGCCCTCCTTCATGCGCATCGTCGCGAGCACTACCAACGCGAGTCGCTTCCCGTAGAGGTCACCCACCTGCTCGAACCAGGGGAGCGCGGCGCGCGCGTAGCGCTCGGCGGCGAGTGACCCCTCCTGGCCGACGGCAATGCCGAGGTAGCCGTTCGCGTACGCCTCCAACGTCTGGTCGCCGAGCGAGCGCGCGATCGCCGCGGACTCCTCGAGCCACTCGCGCGCTATTGCGCCCTGGCCCTGAAGCGACGAGATGACCCCGCCGGCGAACAGCAAGGCGGCGCGTCGAGCGTCGGCGGACTGCGCTTCGTGCAGCGTGAACGCGTCCTCGACCCAGCGACGTCCTTCGGTCCACAACCCGGACGAGTACCAGAACCACCCGAGCCGCCCGACGAGCTCGACGTGCAGCGCGGGCGCGTGCACGCGGCTCCAGCTCAACACGAGTCGAAGGTCGTCGAGCTCGCGCTGGATGCGCTCGACCCAGCGGGGACGGTCGGGCGTGATGAAGTGCGGCTCGGCCTGCCTGACGAGCGACGCGTAGAACTGCGCGTGCCGCTCGCGCGTCGCGTTACCATGGCCGGATGCCTCGAGCTGCTCTGCCGCGTACTGGCGAATGGTCTCGAGGAGACGATACCGCGCCTCGTCCGTCTGATCGCGCACGACGACGAGCGACTTGTCCACGAGCGCCGCCAGCAGGTCCAGCACCTCGTCCTCCAGCACCACGTCGTCCGCGCACACGGCCTCGGCAGCGTCGAGCGAGAATTCCCCGGCGAACACCGACAGACGCTGCAGCATGAGGCGTTCGGCGCCGTCGAGCAGGTGGTAGCTCCAGTCGATGGCGTCGCGCAGCGTTCGATGCCGCGGCACCGCGCCGCGGCGAGTGGACGACAACACGCGCAGCCCATCCTCGAGCCGCGCGAGCATCTGGTCAGGGGTGAGCGCACGGACGCGCGCGGCCGCGAGCTCGATGGCGAGCGGCAGCCCGTCGAGTCGGCGGCACAGGCGGGCCACGACGGTCGCGTTCGCGGCGGTCAATCGGAACGTCGCGCTGGCTGCCTGCGCGCGATCGACGAACAGCCGCACGGCCTCGGAGTCGATGATCGCATCGAGTGAGTCGTCGTCGTTCGTCGGAAGCGAGAGGACCGGGACGAGCCACGCGCGCTCCCCCGCGACGCCGAGGGCTTCGCGGCTCGTCGTCAGCAGGCGGACGCGCTCGCATGCGGCGAGCGTTGCCTGTACGATGGCCGCACAGGCATCGATCACGTGCTCGCAGTTGTCGAGCACGATGAGCAGCTCGCCGGAACGCGACGCCTCACGCAAGCCGTCGCGCAGCGCATCGGCTGCCGGGCGGCCCGTGCTCTCGATCCCAAGCGCCGCTGCGATGTGTCCGACGACGAGCGCTGGGTCGGTAATCGCTGCGAGCTCGATCCACGCGACGCCCGCGGGAAACCGGCTGGCAACCGAGCGCGCGACTTCGGCGGCGAGGCGAGTCTTGCCGCTTCCTCCCGCGCCGGTGAGGGTGACGAGACGGGCGACCGCGAGGACGTCGGCGACGGCCGCGACCTCGCGCTCGCGCCCCACGAAGCTCGTGAGTGTCGGGGGGAGCGAGGCGACGATCGGGGCGGGGGCGGGACGAACGGCCGGCTGCGACACGGCCGGCAACGTTGGAGGCGAGCGCGGCTGGTGTCAACGCCTGTTAGGCGCCAGGAATCGCGCAACCGCGTCCCGATCGGCATCGCGGACGAGGAGCAGCTCGCATTGCGCTGCCTCGAGCCGCTCGGCCAGCGGCTCGCCTGTGTCCGCTGGGTCGGGCGCATCGCGGAACGTCAGGACGAGCCGGCGCACCCGGTCCGCGCCCGAGAGCGCGAAGAGGAGAGCCGGGAGGGCAACGTCGTCCCGGGCAACGATCGAGACCTCGGCGACGCCAAGGCCGTCAAGGAAGCTCCGCAGCCGGCTCGAGAGCACTACCGGGGATTCAGCGTCGTTCATTCCGGTCCAGGCGAGTTCCGGAACGACTACGCGGTGTGACTTCGCGAGGAGGCTCACGAGCGGATCGAGCTCCGGCTCCACCAGCGAGGCGCCGAGGAGAAGGACGAGGTCGCCGTTCCCCGCGCGCAGGTACGTCGTGGTCGTCCCGTCGGCACAGACCGAGGCGCGGAAATGCGGGGGAAGCGATGCTGCCTCTATGTGATTCGCGGCTGCGGCTGGGTGCGCGCCGGTGGTAAGAGTGGAGGCGGTAGTCATGACTGATTTGGGCTACGGGCGATCCGCGTCGCCAGCCACCTGACGGCGTCTTTGGATCGCGCTGGTGTACACCGCAATAGTAGGGCGCGGTGCTTAACACAGCGCTTAAACCGAACGGCGCAAGTGCGAAACGGCGCTGACTTCCCAACGGTGCCTTTGCGCCTCTACGCCGTTAGGCTTCAGCCCCCCGTGATGTGGTAGACCGCATCGCCCGCGACGACGAACACCTGGTCCCCGGGCTCCGGCTCGATGTCGGCCGAGCCGGTGAACTCACCGAACGCGGGGAGCACCGTCACTCGCGGGCGTACCCAGAAGCACGGCATTCGCGCCCATTCCCGGCCTGCGCCCGTTAGGCGGGCCGCGGGGTGTACGTGGCCGCACATCACGTACCCCGCGTCGGACACAGTGGGCTTGTGCGTGAAGACGAACGGGGGATCGACCAGCGGCGCGTCGACACACCGGATGTCGATCTCCGGCCCGGGATCCCCCGCCCGCGCGTCGTGATTCCCGCGAACGAGTACCATGTCCACGCCGCTGTGCTGGCGACGCCACTCCGCCACCACGCGCGTGGTCTCGGGCTCGCGGCCCTCGCGCGCATGCAGGAAGTCACCGAGGAACACCACACGAGCCGCCCCTGACCGAGCGATTGCCGTGCTGAGCCGCTTCAACGCGGTCGACGTTGTCCCCCTGGGTACCGGCACGCCGGCGGCGCGGAACGACGCTGCTTTGCCGAAGTGGGTGTCCGCGACGAGGAGGGTACGCGCCACAGGCCAGAACGCCGTCCGCTCGGCCATCAGCACGATCCACTCCTCCGCGATCTCGGCGGACAGATCGCCTTCCATTACATCGCCAAGCCACGGGAAGCGAACGTCGCTCATCCGGCGGCTTTCTCGAGTGCGAGTTGCATCCGCTTGATCCGATCGGCTAGTGACTCCGACGACACTTTCTCACGCGTGCGATCGACGAGCAGTGGGAACGCAAGCGGCGTGACGCGCCGAGGTTGCTTCACGATGACGGTCGCCTCGGAAAGCCGGCGAAGCGTGAGGCCGAGCCGCGTGCTCTCGAGCTGACGCTCGAGTACCTCACGAGCCGCCTGCGACAGCAGCATGTTGTTTGGATCATAACGCCGGAGCACGTCGAAGAAGAGGCCGCTCGACACCTGCAGCTGTCGAGCGGTCTTACCGGAGCGGGGGAAGCCGGGAAAGACGAGCCCCGCCACGCGCGCCAGCTCGCGGAATTGTCGCTTCGCCATCTCGGTCGCGTTGAGCGCGGCGTTGATGTCGTCCACGAGATTCTCGGGGCTGAACAGGTCTGCGTCGAGCGCGGCCTCGAGCGGGGGCTCCGCGGCCGACAACAGCTCGAACCCGTAATCGTTGGACGCGAGCGAAAACGTGATCGGAGCGTGCCGCGCGAGTCGGAAGGCGCATAACGCGGAGAGCCCCTCGTGAACGAGCCGTCCCTCGAACGGATACACGAACAGGTGCCACCCCTCACGCGTCTTCACCTGCTCGATGAGCAGCTCACCCGGCGCGGGAATGTGCGACCACTTCCGCTGCACCGCGAAGAGCGGCCCGAGCGCTGCCATCTCCGGCCCGCGGAGGATCCCCTGTCCCGCCTCGCCGAAGCGCTCGCGCAGCAGGGCGGCCAGCTGTCCTGATAGCGGAAGTCTGCTCCCCGCCCACCGCGGAATCGCGCCTTGCACGTTAGGCGCCCGCCGCACCCACGCCTTCATGTCGCGCACGCGTACGAATTCGAGCGGCGTTCCCGCGAACACGAAGCGGTCGCCAGGCTTGAGGCGTGCGACGAACGATTCCTCCACGGCGCCAAGCGAGCCACCGCGCAGGTACTGCACCCCGATCTGCGCGTCGCCGACGATCGTGCCGATCGACATGCGGTGCCGGCGCGCGATCTCGTCGTTCGTGACCACGTACCTGCCATCCACGAGGGAGATGCGCGCATACTCGGGATACGCCCGCAACGCGTCCCCGCCATACGTGAGAAACTCGAGCACCCACGCCCACTCGTCGTCCAAAAGCGTCGCGTATGCGCGCGTGGTTCGCACCTCGCGCAGCAGTTGATCGGGCTCGAACCCGCCGCCGAGCGCCACGGTCACGATGTGCTGGGCGAGGACGTCGAGCGGACGCTCCATCTGCAGCCGCGACTCGAGCGCGCCACGCTCCACGCCATCGCGAGCCGCCGCGATCTCCACGAGCTCGAGCGCGTTCGTCGGTACACACGTCACGCGACTCGTAGCACCGGGACGATGCCCACTCCGACCCGCACGCTGCAGCAACCGCGCGACGCCCTTCGGACTTCCCACCTGCAGCACGCGATCGACCGGCGAGAAGTCCACCCCGAGGTCGAGGGACGACGTCGCGATCACGCAGCGTAGCCGTCCAGTACGGAGCCCCTCTTCCACCCACTCGCGTCGCTTCCGGTCGAGCGACCCGTGATGCAGCGCGATCGTCCCGGCCCAGTCCGGGCGCTCGGCAAGCATGGCCTGGTACCAGATCTCGGTCTGCGAGCGGGTATTCGTGAAGATGATCGCCGTCTCGCCTTCCTCGACGGCGGCGATCACCTGCGGGAGCATCTGCGTGCCGAGGTGGCCAGCCCACGGGAACCGCTCGGTGACAGGTGGGATGAGTGCGTCGATGACGACGTTCTTCGGATCGACGCCACGCACGATGCGACTTCGCCGCGGGTCGGCGTTCATACCGAGCAACGCGCGGAGGGCGTCCTCGAGGTTGCCGATCGTGGCCGAGAGTCCCCACGTACGAACGGCCGGCTGGTGGTAGCGCAGTCGGGCGAGCGCGAGCTCCACCTGCACGCCGCGTTTCGTGCCCATGAGCTCGTGCCACTCATCCACGACGACGAGCCGGAGCTCGTCGAAGATTGCGCCAGCATCGTCGCGCGCCAGCAGGAGCGAGAGCGACTCGGGCGTCGTGATCAGCGCTGTCGGCAGCCGGCGGCGCTGGCGCGCCCGGACGGCCGCCGACGTGTCACCCGTGCGTGACTCGAGCGACCACGGGACGCCGAGGTCGGCGAGCGGTTCGCGGAGGGCTTCCTCCGTGTCGGCGGCGAGGGCGCGAAGTGGGGTGATCCAGAGCACGCGGAGCGCGGGAGACCGGTCTCGCCGCTGTCGCTTCCCGTTAGGCGACGGCTCCGCGCCCGGCGAGTGCGTGGTGAGCCATTCCTCGAGCGCGGCACCCCACGCGGCGAGCGTTTTTCCGGTTCCGGTGGCGGCGTGCACGAGTCCGCTCTCGCCGTTTCGGAACGCGCCCCAGACCTCGCGCTGGAACGCGAACGGCGTCCACCCGCGCAAAGCGAACCAGTCAGCGACCGTCATTCGGAATGACAGGCGAGTTCATCAATCCCTTCAAGGTCGCGAGCGTGTCCGCGTCCTCCGGACGCTTGTCCGTCCGCCAGCGGAGAATGCGCGGGAACCGCACCGCGACTCCCGACTTGTGCCGGGGCGACGGCTGGATCCCTTCAAAGCCTAGCTCGAACACATGCACCGGCTTCACGTGCCTCACTGGACCGAACTTCTCCACGGTATTCGCGCGGATCCACCGGTCGAGCTCGCGAATCTCCTGGTCCGTCAACCCCGAGTACGCCTTCGCGAACGGAACGAGCGTGCCGTCATCCCACACGGCAAAGGTGTAGTCGGTGTGCAGCGACGCGCGGCGGCCGTGCCCCGCCTGCGCGTAGATCATCACCGCGTCTACCGTGAATGGCTGCACCTTCCATTTCCACCACGCGCCTTTTCGGCGCCCCACACCGTACACGCTATCGCGCCGCTTGAGCATCACCCCCTCGACGCACTCGTCGCGTGCCCGCTCGTACAGGTCCCGAACGTCGTCCCACGACGCGAACGGCAACATCGGCGAGGGAAGGAACACCGTGCTCCTCGCTCCCGCGACGACGGCCTCGAGCAGCTCACGACGTCGCGCGAGCGTTTCGCCACGGACGTCGCGCCCGGCCAGCTCGAGCACATCGTACACGATCAGTACCGCAGGTACTTCACTCAGGATGGACCCGCCAAGTGACTTTCGGCCAATCCGGCGCTGGAGCTGCGCGAACGGGAGCGGTCGTCCCTCCTTCCACGGCATGATCTCTCCGTCCAGGACCGTCCCTTCTGGAAGAAAATCCGCCGCCGCTGCGATCTCGGGATACCGCTCCGTGACGAGCTCCTCGCCGCGCGACCAGATGAACGTCGCGCCTTCGCGCCGAATCACCTGCGCGCGGATGCCATCCCACTTCCACTCCGCCTGCCATTCCGTAGCGACACCGAGCGCATCGAGGTCATCCTCCAGCGCATACGCGAGGAAGAACGGGTACGGTCGCGAGACGTCGGCGTCCGCTGTCTCCGTGGCCGCGAGTGCCAGGAACGACTCGGCGCGCGGCAGCCAGGCGCCACTCAACCGGTGCGCGATCACGCCCTCGTCCACGCCCGTCGCCTTCGAGAGCGCACGCACCACCAGCTGCTGCGACACGCCAACGCGAAATCCACCGGTAATGAGCTTGTTCCAGATGAACCGCTCCGTTCCTCCGAGCTCGCGCCAACTCTGCACGACACTCGCGCGCTGCTCGTCCTCGCTCTTTCCCGCGAGGGGTAACAGACGCTCGCCGATCCAGCGGTGCAGCGGGAGGTCTGTTGTGGTCGCGCTATCGGGCAGGAGCAGCGCCATCGTCTCGGCGAGGTCACCGGCCGCGTCGTAGCATTCATCGAAGAGCCACTCGGGGATATCCGCCTCTTCCATCGCCCAGGTAGCGAGTCGCCTAACGGGAATCAGTCGCTTCGGTCTGTTGCCGCTCAGGAAGTACACTGCCCACGCGGCATCGGCAGGCTCCGCCACCCGGAAGTAGTCGACCATCGCCTGCACTTTCTCGTTCGTGCGGGTGGTCTCATCGATGGCCGCGTACAACCGAGCGAACGCCTTCACGCCGAAATCTCCTCTCCTGCCACCTCCACAGGGTCCGTGTCCTCCTCGCCTTTCCACTGGCTTGCGACCACCTTCGCCTCGATCCCGCGCTCTGTGAGCCAGCGTACGAGCGGCTCGCGCGTACCATGGGTTACCCACACGCGCTCGGCACCTGTCCCTTCGACCGCAGCGAGGAGCGACGGCCAGTCCACGTGGTCCGACAGGACGAAGCCGCGGTCGATCGCGCGACGACGCCGCATCCCGCGCACGCGCATCCACCCCGACGCGAACCCCGTCGAGATCGTCCCGAAGCGTCGCATCCACGTACTGCCCGCGGCGGAGGGCGGCGCCACGATGAGACTCCCCGCGAAGTCGTGCCCCCGGGGCATCGCGCTCGCGTACTGCGTCTCCGCGAGCCTAACGCCGCCGGCCCGGTAGTCGCGGTTGAGCCGCTCGACCGCCCCATGCGTATAGATGGGACCAATGTCCGCGTCAGCGAGTCCCGCGAGGAGACGCTGCGCCTTGCCGAGCGCGTAGCCGAAGAGCACCGACGCGCGCCCCTGCTCGCGGTTCGTCCGCCACCACGCGCGAATGGCGTCGAACACCTCGGCGTCGGGCGCCCACCGGTAAATCGGCAACCCGAACGTGCTCTCGGTAATGAACGCGTTGCAGCGAAGCAGCTCGAAGGGCGTGCAGGTCGGATCGGGGTCGGTCTTGTAGTCGCCGGACGCCACCCACACCTCGCCTCGATACTCGACGCGCACCTGGGCCGAGCCGAGGATGTGCCCTGCCGGATGGAGTGAGACACGCACGCCGTTGACGTCGATGGGTTCTCCCCAGTCGACCGCGCGGATGGTCGCGCTCGGTCCGAGTCGCGTGCGCAGTACGCCTTCACCTTCGCGCGAGCAGAGATAGCGCGCCGAACCCCACCGGGCGTGATCGCCGTGCGCGTGCGTGATGACGGCGCGCGTGACGCCCTGCCATGGGTCGATGTAGAAGTCGCCTGCCTCGCAATAGAGGCCGCGCTCGGCGAGTCGAAGCAGCGTCATCAATGGGTGGTAGATCAGACTCCGTGCCCGCAAGTTACCCTTGTATCGGCTGTCATTCCGAGCGCAGCGCCGCAGGCGCGCAGTCGAGGGATGACACGTTCAAGCCACATCCAAGTACATGAGACTACTCGTGCTCGGCGCGTCCGGCGGTGTCGGACGCTGGCTCACTCGTTTTGCCGCCGAAGGCGGTCACGAGGTCACGGCGCTGGTGCGCCCGACGGCGACGTTCGACGCGCCAGCGAACGTCCGTGTGATCCGCGGCGACGTGCTCGATGCCGCAACGCTCGCGGCCGCGGTCCAGGGGCAGGACGCCGTTGCGTCGTGTCTCGGGCTGCGTCGCGCGTCGAAAGCACCATGGGCGGCTCTAAAGTCACCTCCGGACCTCACGGCGTGCGTCACCGCGTCACTCGTGCCCATCATGGAGCGCTCGGGACCGCGCCGCATCGTCGCCATCAGCGCTGGCGGCGTGGCCGAAAGCATCACGCAGCTCTCCGCGCCCGTGCGCTGGCTCGTGTCGGCCGGGAACGTCGCCGTCGCCTACCGCGATCTCGCCGAGATGGAGCGACTACTTTCGGCGAGCCGGCTCGATTGGCTCGCGGTGCGGCCGGTGACGCTCATGGACGGGAAGCCGACAGGTCGTGCCGGCCCCGTGACACGCTACGGATTGTTCTCCATCATCCGGCGCGCCGACGTCGCCGCCTGGATGCTCGGTGGCCTTGTACGCAAGACTCCGTTCATCGAGCAGACGGTTCTCCTGGGCACCGTCTGACCGTGCGCCAGCGTTCAGCGACTGTAGCCTGTTCCTCATGGATGTGAAGGACGTGAAGCAGGGGCCGGCCCTCGACGTCGGCGAGCGTGAGCGATCCGAGGCGCGCGAGCGCGCGCTCGCGCGCCTCGGTGCGGACGTCCTGGTCGCCGGGGATGAGCGGCTCGCACTCCAGCGCCTGGCGGACGCGGCCGTCGCCGAGCTGGCCGATTGGGTGATCGTGGACGTGATCGGCGCCGATGGCTGTAGCGCGCAGCGAGTTGCGATGGCGCATGCCGACCCGAGCAAGGTCGACGTTATGCGCGAGATGGCGGAGCGGTACCCGCCGGATCCGAGTCGGCCCACGCTCGGGCGCGAGGCGCTGGCAACGGGCCGGCCGCAGCTCTACAACGACGTGGATGACGCGTTCATCGCCTCCGTCTCTCGTGACGCGGAGCAGGTGCGCCTCGCGCGACTCATTGGCGCCCGGTCGGCCATGGTCGTGCCGCTGCAGCTGCGTGATGGCCCGTTCGGCGTGGTGGCGTTCGGCTCGGGGGGCCGCGCGTTCACGGACGCGGACCTCGCGATCGCCGAGGCGCTTGGACGTCGTGCCTCGTTGGCCGTGGACAATGCACGACTCATCGCCGCGGCCCGGCGCGCCATGGACGAGGCGCAGAGGTCCGCCGCGCGCACCGGGCGGCTCCAGACGCTGAGCGCGGCGCTCGCGTCGGCGCTGACGCCTAACGACGTCGCGGCGACGGCGGTCCGCGAGGCCGTCGCCGCCATCGGCGCCGATGCCGGGGTGCTGGTGCTGCTCTCGTCCGGAGGTGATTCGCTCGACGTCATTGAGGCCATCGGATATGAACCCGGCCTCATTGCGGCATGGCGCCACTTCCCACTCGACGCCGAGGCGCCGCTGGCGGAGGCCGTTCGGACGGGAGACACGGTGATCCTGGCGTCGGCCGACGAACGCCTGCGCCGCTATCCGTCCGTCGATCGCGGAAGGGGAGTGCGGCACGCAGCCTCCATCTCGATTCCGCTCATGGCGGAAGGGCAAAGCTTCGGCGCCCTCGGGCTGAGCTTCCGCGAGGAGATCGTCGTCAAGCCCGAGGACCGTGAGCTGCTCATTGCCGTTGCGCGGCAGTGCGCGCAGGCGGTCCGCCGCGCGACGCTGTTCGACGCCGAAGCCGTGGCGAGGGCCGCGGCCGAAGCCGCCGGCCGACGCCTCGCCTTCCTCTCCGACGCGAGTGCGGCGCTCGCGTCGCTGGACTACGAGGCGGCGCTGGGACAGGTGGCCCGCCTCGCGGTCCCCGTGTTCGCCGACTACGTGGCGATCGACCTCGTCGACGATGCGGGAGTCCTGCAGCGCGTCGCGTACGCTCACGTCGATGTCGCGTGCGAGCCGCGACTGCGCGCGATGGCCACGCATCACCCCAGGGCGGGCGAGGCCACGCACCCGTTGCGCGCTCACATGGACACGGGCACGCCGCTGCTCGTCCCCGAAGTGACGGAGGCGTGGCTCTGGCAAGCGACGCGCAACGCGGCCTACGTCGCGGACGCGTGGTCGCTGGGACCACGCTCGATGATCATCGCCCCTGTAGCGACGCGCGGTCGGACGTTAGGCGCCATGACGTTTGTCGTGGCCGACTCGGGGAGGTCTTACACCGAGGGTGACGTCCCCATCGCCGCCGAAGTGGCGCGGCGCGCCGCGATGGCGGTGGATAACGCGCGGCTCTACCAGCAGAGCGAGGCGGCGCGCCGTGAGGCCGAAGCGGCAAATCGCGCGAAGGGCGAGTTCCTCGCGGTCATGAGCCACGAGCTCCGCACGCCGCTCAACGCCATCCTCGGCTACTCCGAGCTCGTGGAGCTCGGCGTACACGGGCCGGTGTCGGACGCGCAGCGCGCGGCGATGGCGCGCATTCGCCGGAGCGGGCAGCACCTCCTCGCACTCGTGAACAACGTGTTGAACCTCGAGCGGGCCGAAGTGGGCGCGATCGAGAGCACGCTCGTCCCGGTGCCGGTTGCTCAGCTCTTCGAGGACGTGGACACGTTGTCGCGCGTGCAGGCGGAGGCGAAGGGGTTGAGGCTCATCGTCTGCCCACCGCCGCCGGGAACGACGGTGATCGGCGAGCGCGAGCAGGTGGGTCAGGTGCTGGTGAACCTGCTGTCGAACGCGGTGAAGTTCACGCCGCCGGGTGGCGAGGTGGAGCTCGCGTGCGAGCTGGATGAGACGGTGGCGCGGTTCAGAGTGCGCGACACGGGTGTGGGGATTCCGCCGGAGGCGCTGGAGCGCGCGTTCGAGCCGTTCGTGCAGCTGGACACGGGCCTAACGAGGCGGGCCGAGGGGGCGGGGTTGGGGTTGGCGATCAGCCGGCGGCTCGCGCGGCTCATGGGTGGGGACGTGGTGGTGGAGAGCGTAGTTGGGCACGGATCCACGTTCACGCTCACGCTTCGGCGGCATTAGCTGCTTGCTGGCAGGCCAGCTTGGAGCTGGCAGGCTGCTAGCTGCAGCTCCGAGCTGGAACGCTACTGACAGCGGCTCGTGGCTGGCTGCCGGGCTGGTAGCTGCTGGGCTGTTGGCTGCCAGCTCGCGGCTGACGGCTTGGCAGCCAGCGTCCAGCCGCTCTTAGTAGCCCTCCAGCTCGGAGCTGCAGCTAGCAACCCGCCAGCCACCAGCTGACCTTCCAGCAACCAGCTCCTTAGCGGTTCGTTACTCGGTTCCAAGCATCCCGCACCGCGTCCTTCACGTTCTCCCACGTGCTCTGCCCGCGATGCTCGTACTTGTCCCAGCCGCTGCGGAGGTCGTTCTCCACGTCGTTCCAGTTCCGTCCGCGATACCGGTTCGCCGACTCGAAGCCGTAGCGGTAGCCGGGGCTGTAGTAGTCGAAGTTACGGTCGGCCTGCGCGTATGGGCGCGTGTTCCAGTTCTGCCGCCAGTACGTCTCCTCGACCGACCAGTCATCGAGGCCGCTGCGTCCGGTCGACGTGCCGGTCGAGATGTTGGGATCGTTGCGGTTTGCCATGTTCGTCCTCCTTTGTGAAGCGACTGCCTTGATTCGACCACGCCGTGCCACCGAGGCGGGCTCGGCGACCACGCTGCCGTGAGGCGGACGAACTCGGTGCAGATGCCGTGCTCGACTTGTTGGTCGAGTCCGGCTTTTCGACGTCGCGTTGTCGTGTGGTGCGGAGGATTGCGACGCTGGCTCAGCCGTTCCCTCGCGGGTCCGGATGAATGGGATCCACCCAGAAGACCGACTCCGGCTTCTCCGCCACCGGGATGTCGAGGTTCACGACCACCGCTTCCTGATCGCTGCGTACGAGCACGCACTCGAGCGGCTCGTCAGGCGCCGCGTTGATCTCCTGATGCGGCACGTACGGCGGCACGTAGATGAAGTCACCCGGCCCCGCCTCGGCCGTGAATTCCAGGCGATCGCCCCAGCGCATGCGCGCTCGGCCACGCACCACGTAGATCACGCTCTCGAGCGGGCCGTGATGGTGCGCGCCCGTCTTCGCGTTAGGGTGAATCGTCACCGTGCCCGCCCAGAGCTTCTGCGCGCCCGTGCGTGCGTAGTTGATCGCGGCCGCGCGCGTCATGCCCGGCGTCTGCGGCGTGTTCAGGTCGAGCTGGTCGCCACGGACGATGCAGACGCCGTTGTTGCGCCAGTCTGGATGGGAATCGGCACTCATGACGTTCGAAGCTGCGCTCGAGAGGTGAGGCAGGCAAGGTTCCGATGGCGGTGATGCCCATGGACCCACGCATGCTCGGCCGTGATTGCTTGCGAGCTGCTTTCAGCACCGAGCAGATTATGGCCATGCCTGCGCAACGTGCGCCTCAGCGTCGGTGGTCCGAGGCCGAGTTCTACGCTGCCCGCGACGCCGCCCCGAAGGGCGAGCGGTGGGAGCTCGTGGATGGCGAGGTGTTGGTGACACCGTCGCCTCACTGGGCGCACCAGCGCATTCTCGCCGAGCTGTTCACGCTGGTGCGCCAGTACGTTCGGGCGCAGGGGCTGGGTGAGGCGTTCTTCTCACCGCTCGACGTCAGGCTCGAGCCGGGATTGGTTCTCCAACCCGACATGCTCGTCGTCCCGGCGGGGGAGCTCCAGCGACGCACGGACACCATCCGGCGGCTTCTCCTCGCCGCCGAAATCGTTTCGCCCAGCTCCGCGCGGTACGATCGGGTGACGAAGCGCCCGCACTACCAGCGACATCGCGTCTCCGAGTACTGGGTCGTTGACGACACCTCGCGGACTATCGAGCGGTGGACGCCCGACGACGACCGTCCGGAGCTGTTGGCAGATCGACTGGTGTGGCATCCCGCAGGAGCCACCGAGTCCTTTGTTCTCGACCTCGTGAGGTTCTTCGAGTCGCTCGCTCCCGAGGACGGCTGACTCGCTTCTGCGTCAGCGGCCTCGGGCCGCGCAACCGAACTCACTCCGCCCGCATCTCGCTGACGGGGTCGGCGGCGGCCGCGCGCCGCGCCGGGACGAGAACAGCGATCGCACAGACGCCTAACAAGGCGATCGCTGCGCCCGCGAGGCTCACGGCGTCCGTCGGCGTCACGCCGTGGAGGAGGCTCGCCACGAGACGTCCCGCCGCGAGCGTGGCAAAGAGACCAAGGCCCAACCCGACGGCAGCGACCTGGAGCCCCTCTCGCAACACGAGCCGCAACAGCGCGCGCGGCGTGGCACCGAGAGCGGCGCGCACTCCGAACTCACGGCGGCGACTCGACACGCTGCCGGCAACGACCGCGTACAGCCCGGCCACGGCCAGCATCACCACGACAGTCGCATATGCACCGAGCACTCCGGCGAGGAGCCGAGGGCGAGCTAGCGGTTCCGCCAGACGGTCACGCATCGTGCCGTGATCGTGGACCAGCATCGTCGGGGCGTGCTCGCTCACCGCTCGCCTAACGGCGCCCACCACGTTGGCGCCGTCGCCTTCCGTTCGCACGGCAAGGAAGAGCGCGCCCGCGCTGAATTGCCGGTACGGGACGTAGATCGACGCGCGCGGCTCCAGGAACTCCCGGAACCGCGTGTCGGCCACGACGCCGACGACCGTTGTGAGGCGATCAGCTCCGAGTTTCACCTGGCGACCGACAGCTGCTCCGTCTGGGAAGAGCACGCGGGCAGCTCGCTCACTGAGCACGACGACCCGAGGAGAATTCTCGCGGTCCGTCTCGGCGAGCCAGCGCCCGCGAAGGAGCGGCACGCCCATGACACGGAGGTAATCGGCGTTCGTAACCTCCATGTTGAGGTACGGTCGTCGCGCGGAGTCCTCCGGGGCTGCCCCCTCGGCCTCCACACGCGCGTCCCAGCCCGCCGCCCCGGCGTAGGCCTCGTGGACGACCGGCGCCGCGGCAACCACGCCCGGCGACGCACGAACTTGAGCGATGATCGCGTCATGCTGATCGAGCCAGCGGACGAGCCTTGCACGCTCGCTTTCGGCGTCCGTCGCATTCGCGTCCGCGGCCGACGTCGAGGGCACCAGCTCCACAAACCTCAGCCGCTCGGGGGCGGACACGCCGAGATCGAGCGTGGTGAGGTGCGCGAGGCTGCGCCCCACGAGCGAGGCGCTCGAGAGAACGACGAGCCCCAGCGTCACCTGCGCGCCAACGAGGATGCGGCGCGTTCGCACGTCGCCTCGGCGTCCGCTGAACCCCTCGCGCCCTCCGCCTAACGCTGCTGCCGGCGACACTCTAGTGGCCGAGATGGCGGGTGCGAGGCCGGCGACTAGCACGACGAGGCTCGTCACTGCCGTCGCGAAGACGAGGAGCGTCCAGTCCAAACCGAGGTCCGCGACCCGCGGCAAGTCGGTTGGCGCGAGCGCCGCGAACATCCGCACGAGCACCGCCGCGACCACCGTTCCTGCCGCGCCGCCAGCGACGGCGAGCAGCAGATGCTCGGCGAGCAACTCGCCGATGAGGCGGCCGCGCCCGGCACCGATCGCGGCACGCACCGCGAGCTCACGGCGCCGCCCGTTCGCGCGAACGAGCAGCAGCCCCGCGACGTTGCCGCACGTCACGAGCAGCACGACGCCGGCGGCCGAGGCGAGCGCAATGAACGGAGCACGGACATCGCCGCTCACGAGCTCGGGCAGGGTGCGCACCGTCGCGCGCGCACCCGCCCAGTGCGTCTGGCCTTCGCGGACGAGCGTCGCGTAGTACGCAGTCAGCACCTGGCGCGCGTGTTCGGCCGTGGCGTTAGGCTCCAGCCGCGCGACGACGTCCACCAGGAACCATGAGTCGTCGAGCGAGCCGTCCCGAGCCGCGGTCGGGGCGAACGCGGTCCAGAAGTCCACGCCACGGGGCACGTCGAGTCCGGGCGGCATGACGCCAACTATGGTATACGGCTCACCCCAGATCACCGAGCGCAGTGAGCGGCCGATCGCGCTCGGGTCGCCGCCGAAGTGGCGACGCCACGCGGCGTGGCTCAGCACCATGACGCGCGGCACGCCGATGACGTCGTCCTCGGGGCGAAGCGCGCGGCCGAGTGCGGGGCGGGCGCCGATGACGTCGAAGTAGTTTCCGCCGGCGAGCGTGCCGCGCAGGTACAGCGGTGGTCCGCCTCCGACTGGAGGGTGGAACGGCCACGGATACGCGCCGTTGTAGTCACCCGCCGCAACCGTGGCCACGCCGCGCATCGCGGTGGCAACCGCGGGCATGTCCCTGGGTGCAAGCGGCATGTGTGGGAACGAACCCGCCTTGTCGATGCCCCAGAGTACGACGACGCGGTTCGCGTCCCGTACGGGCAGACTGCCGAATGCGATTGCTCGGGCCACCACGCCCGTCGCGGACGCGAGCGCGATGCCGAGCGCGAGGGTAAGCGTGACCGTCCACGCGAACCCCGGCGTCCGCGCCAGACTTCGTAGGGCCTGATGAACGGGCATCCTGCTCCAAGCTGAGTTTCTGTGGCCAGGGCTGCAAGGATTGTGTGCGCGCGCTCGGCCCGCCGCCTCACTGGACGCACGGGGCGTGCGCGCGCCTGCAGCAGCCTTATACCGCTCGCGATCGTCGACGGAACTCAGCCACCACGAGCAGTCATCACCTCGGGCCACGGCCGGACGAACTCGAAGCGCTCAACGCGCTGGATCAAGGCGAAATCGGCCGCGTTCTCTGTGACGAGCGTGATCCCCGCCGAGCGACAGGAGACCGCCAGAAGCACGTCGTTTAGAAACGACCGCCCGAACCCGCCGGGACTGAGGAGCTTCTTCTCGACCAGGTCCCGAACGACCTCGCCGCTGCGGATCCAGTCGGCGGTCGTGGGTGTGATGATGCGGCGGCGTGATTCGAACGGGCGGATGTACGCGCTTCGGACGGCTGCCCGGCGTCGCCGGTCGACCGCCCCGAGGAGTAATTCCTGAATCACGACGGCGTGAAGGTAGGTCACCGGCACGAACGAGGCGTAGAACGCGACGAGCTCCTCGGCCCGGGCGGGATCGCGATCGCCGGCGATGTAGAGATTGGTGTCGAGCGCGTACCGCCGCATGCGAGCTCCGCCCAGATCTCAGGCCGGCATCACGTCCCCCGGTCGCGAGGACCACTCCCGAGAGCGTCCTGGAGACTGCGCGAGCCGGCCATGCGACGCACACCATCGATGACTTCCTGCCGGAATGCCACGAGGTCGAGCGCTTGTTCCACCGTTTCCGTCTCCGTCTCGGTGCCGAGGATGCGTTGGGCGCGGTCGAGCTTGGCCTGCGTGAGACGCAGATTCTTGCGGACCTTCCCGGACGTGCTGGCCATCAGCGCCTCGGCTCGTTGTGTACAGACGAAACTAAGCGGTGTACAGTCCGCATGGGAAGGTGTCCGGAGCTCACGCTCTGGCAATCCTCGCTCGCCGCGCGGCCGCTAGGCCACGCGAAAGGCCAGCAGTTTCACAACCGGTGGACTACAGAAGAAGCCCGGCCAGAGCATGGCCGGGCTTCTTGTCGCTCGGAAGTGATAACGAGCGCTCGATACCGTTGCTTTCTAGGCTCAACTCATGAATCGCAGCACACTGACCACTCCATCGTGGCGAACCGACAGCACCCAACGATACGAGTGGTCAATGATGTCGAGATCGTCGGAGCCAGGGTACCAGAAATCACTGAAGAACCTCGCAAGCTCCTGTAGATCTACTCGGTCAACTTCCTCGAACTGTCCCCAG
Source organism: Gemmatimonadaceae bacterium (assembly GCA_036280115.1). GTDB lineage: Bacteria > Gemmatimonadota > Gemmatimonadetes > Gemmatimonadales > Gemmatimonadaceae > JAJKIV01. The sequence continues at coordinate 2,606 of DASURJ010000109.1, read as the reverse complement.
TTAAGCAGCGCGTATTGTGAGTGATCCAGCTGAAGAGCGTCCACGAGCTGCAGCAGGTCGAAGTCACCGGCCTGCGCGTCGACTCCTACTACTGGCTCAGACTCCTCGGCGATCTGGCGCACAACTTGGGAGCCAGTGTCCGTTGGACTTCCGCCGAGGCGCACTGCGATCTGTTCGCGAGTACGCTCACACTCGCGCTCACTCAGTGATTGAACGCTGGGAAATGGCGTTCCTGCGTGGAGCTTTTCAAAGTTCTCCCGCTTGAAAGCATCCATGTTTGACTCAACGCTCAATCTTCACGCCGCCACTTCTTCCGCCGCTTCCGCGCTCGCCTTCGGTCCAATCCCACCAGTTGATGTGCCAGCCTTCCTCTGGAGATCCTGGCTTCTCGTTCGGGTGGGGTGGATCAAGCCGGTAGCCTTTCTTGGTGGTGCCGCGTTGCGGGCTTCCAAACTTACCGGGCTTACCTTTGGGGAGCTTGCCGACCTCGCCGTGAACTGCCGCCAGTGCTGCCTTGATCTTGCTGAGAGCCGGAGGCGCATGTTTCGCGCCTTCCCGGGCGAGCTTCCCCGAGCCGAAGAAGGTCCCCGCTATCGTGATCCCAACGCCGATCTCGCCAATATCCTCGCCAGTCATCAGGTCTGAGCCGACGACGGCGCCCGCGATTTCGATCGCGTCTCCTACAATCGGGATGAATCCTACTCCGATTGCCACAGCGTCTGAACAGGGCCGCCCCGTGATGAACTCTGGGCAGAGTCCAAAGGGATCGCTGAAGTTGACTGGATCTCCCCCAGCGAAGCCGTACAGGTTCAGCCCCCCGGCGAGCCCGATCGGGTCCTCCTGCGTGAACCGGCCGCTCGCTGGGTCGACGTAGCGGTGCCGCCGGAACAGGAGCCCCGAGCCGTCGCGCTTCGACTCCAGCAGCGACCCGTGCCAGAGGTCGCGCACGTACGCCTGCTCGGTCGTCGCCGTCCAGCCGAACGGCCACCGCACCTGCACGCACCGCTGCCCCGTGCCGTCGCTCATGCACTTCGAGAGCGCCCCGTCGGCGAACGAGCCGTTGTCCGCCTCCCCCCTGAGGTTCCAGTGCGGCACGAGCGAGAACGGCGCCCAGCGCACGAACGGCCGGGTGAACGCCGTGTCCGCGTAGTCGAAGCGCACGACACTCAGCGGCCGGTCGATCCCCAGCGCGTGCGTGTACGCGACGCGCCCGAAGAACAGACTCGCGTGCTTGTATAGGTTGAGCGCCTCGTCGAACGTGCCGGGCCGGCTCGCGACCGGCAGCGTGTCGTTCTCGAGCGTCGCCGCCGAGACGGTGTCCCCGCCGGGCATCTGGATCTCGGCCAGCTCCTGCGCGCCGTCCCAGATCGTGCGGCGGATGGTCTCCGCCACGCAGTCGACGCTCTCCACGAACCGGCAGAAGCGCCGCGTCCGGCCGAGCACGCGCCGCCCGAGCGCGTCGTAGCGGAACTCCTCGAACGTGAAGAGCATCTGGCTCGCCCCGCCGCCGCCGTTGGCGATCCGGTGGTCGACGGCACGGACGCGGCCGAGCGCGTCGTAGTACACGGCGCGGTCGTCGTCCATCCCCGACGGCGTCGACGTCGGGTAGTGCGTGAGCTCGGCGTTCCCTGCGGCGTCGTAGCGAACGGTGTCCTGCCGCGTCTGCGACACCATCGCGCGCAGGCGGCCGGTCCCGGGGTCGTAGCGGTAGACGCGGTGACCGAAGTAGCGGTGGTAGCCGGGGCTCGCACTCCCGGCGGTGAAGGTGCTGTCCGCGAAAAGGTTGCCGAGCCCGTCGTGCCGCAGCGTATCGACGGCCGTGTAGGCGACCGCGGTACCGAACGGGTTGACGCCGTGGTCCGAGTACCGGCTCCCGGCGAGGTAGCCCAGCCCCGTGTAGCTCGCCGTGTGCGAGTCCAGTGCGCCGGTCGTGTTCACCGACGTGAGCATCTTGTCCCGCGCGTCGTAGGTGCGGGACGTGAGGCGAAGCGGTGACCCGCCCGGCGCGTGCATCCGGTCCGTGAGCACTCGGCCGGCCGCGTCGTAGGCGAACGCCTCGGTGATGCCGCCGGGCAGGTACAGCGTGTCGAGCTGGCCGCGCAGGTCGGTGTGCAGGGTGAACGTCGCCGCGAGCGGGTCGATCACCCGCAACAGGTCGCCGGTAGTCGGCGAGTACTGGTACTGTGCCGATGACGGCGTTCCACCCACCGAGAACTGCTGCGGGTACCGCAGGCGCGTGCGCCGCTCGTTGCGGTCGTACTCGTACCCCGTCAGGTACGCATGGGCGGCGAAGTCGGCGCCGCTGTACGTGCGGATGCGCAGCGTCTCGGTGTCGACGAGGCCGTTGGAGAAGTACGTCCGCTGGACCTGTGCGTCGTCGTTATGCGCGGTGAGGAGGTTCCCCATGACGGCGTACGTGAACGATTCGGTCGTGACGCCGTTCACGGTATCTCCTACCGCCGCCACTCTCAGCGCGATTGAGTAGCGTGGGAAGGGAACGTTTCTCGGATGCTGCTCCGGGCCCAGGCTGGCGACTCCGAGGTTCGTTTCTGGTACGTCACGGCCCGTAGACCTTCGCGTGCTCAGGCGATTCAGTGCGTGAATCC
>DASURJ010000108.1:0-3801 GCA_036280115.1 Gemmatimonadaceae bacterium | reverse complement strand
CTTCCCGCTCCGCGCGCCTCCGTACATGCGGGCGAACCCGTTCGCGGATCATTTCACACAGCATCGCATCGTCTCGGCTGATGGGGTTGGTACGCGCCTGGAGCGGTGGGTCCGTCGGGTGATACGACGCAGTGAATGAGGGTGTGCGTCGGACCGGCTTGGGGGCGCGTGGAGGCCCCTCTACCGGGAGGTGCGGTTACAGTCATCAGTCGCCAGTCATCCAGTCGCCAGTATTTCAGTACAGGACTGATCTACTGGCGACTACATGACTGGCTACTGATGACTCCTAACGCGCTTCCCGAAAGGGGGACTTCCATGCGCGAGCCAGCCCGTCCGACACCCACACTCAATCGCCGGCTGTCCTTACCCGACTCGTACCGCCGTCACGACCTCCCGAATCGACCGCGCGATCCAGTCCAGCATCTCCTCCGTGAGGCCCGGGTAGACGCCCACCCAGAAGCAGCCGTGCATAACGCGGTCGCTGTTCGCGAGGTCGCCCACCTGACGGTACGTCACGTCGGCGTACGCCGGCTGGCGCACCAGGTTGCCGCCGAAGAGAAGCCTGGTCGCCACGCGGCGACTCTCGAGGTGGTGCACCATCTCGTTCCGGGTGAACGGTGCGTCCTCGCGAACGAGGATGGGGAAGCCGAACCAGCTCGGATTGGCGTCCGGCGTCGCCTCGGGGAGCACGAGAACGTCCTGCAGGTCATCGAGCGCCTCGCGCAGATACGCGAAGTTGCGGCGGCGCGCCGCAATGAAGTCGTCGAGCCGCTCGAGCTGCGCGACGCCGAGCGCGGCCTGCATGTCCGTCAGCTTCAGGTTGTAGCCGAGGTGGGAGTACGTGTACTTGTGGTCGTATCCGCACGGCAGGCCGCCAAGCTGCCACTCGAACCGCTTGCCGCACGTGTTCTCCTTTCCCGGATCGCACCAGCAATCCCGTCCCCAGTCGCGGAACGACTCGATGATGCGCTTGAAGGCTGGCTTCTGGGTGAGCACGCAGCCGCCTTCGCCCATCGTGATGTGGTGGGCCGGGTAGAAGCTCACCGTCGCGAGGTCGCCGAAGGTGCCTACGCCGCGTCCGTCGTACGTCGCTCCGACGGCGTCGCAGCAGTCCTCGACCAGGAAGAGGTCGTGTTTCCTCGCGAACTCGGTAACGGTGCGAAGGTCGAACGGGTTGCCTAACGTGTGCGCCACGACGATGGCACGGGTCCGGTCGCTCAGCCCGGCCTCGAGCTGTGTGACGTCGATGTTGTAGGTCGGGATGTGCACGTCCAGGAACACCGGTACGAGCCGGTTCTGGACGATCGGATTCACCGTCGTCGGAAAGCCGGACGCGACGGTGATGACCTCATCGCCGGGCCTGAGCCGCCGGTCGCCGAGCGACGGCGACGTCAGGGTGGAAACGGCAACGAGATTCGCGGACGACCCGCTGTTCACGAGCAGGGCGTGCCGAACGCCCATCACGCGCGCGAACGCGCGCTCGAACTGCGCGGCGAACCGGCCCGTGGTGAGCCAGAAGTCGAGCGACGCATCGACGAGGTGCGCGATATCGCTCGCGCCGAAGACGCGCCCCGACACGGGGACCGGCGTCTCGCCAGGCACGAACGGGCGCGGCGGGAACGCCGCGTCGTGATACTCGGCGACGAGCGCGAGGATCTTCGCTCGCAGCGTGTCGGCGTCAGCGCTCACGCGACAGATGCTCCTCGTACCAGGGAATCGTACGGGCGAGCCCCGCGTCGAGATCGCACTCGGGTTTCCAGCAGAGCATCGCTCGCGCCTTTGCGGCGCTCAGCCATTGATGGTCGATCTCGTGGCGCGCGTCGGCGCGGATGTCCGGCTCGAGGGTGGAGCCCATCGTGTTCAGAATGCGAGACGTCAGCTCGAGCACCGTCAGTTGGATCTCGTTCGAGAAGTTGAATGCCTCGCCGTGCAGCTCGGGGCGGCGACGTACGGCCTCGGCCAGCAGGATGTACGCCGCGGCACCGTCCTCGACGTAGAAGTAGTCGCGGATCGGCGAGCCGTCGGAGCGGATCACGGGACGCTGGCCGCGCAGCACCGAGCGGATGGTGCCGGGCACGAGGCGGTTCCAGTTGAGGTCACCGCCGCCATAGAAGTTGCCGCACCGTGTGATGCCGACGGGCAACCCGTAGGTCCTTCCGTACATCTGCGCGATGAGGTCCGCGCACGACTTGCTCACGTCGTACGGGTGGCGTCCCTCGAGTGGCGTGGACTCCGTGTACGGCAGGACGGTCTGGCCGCCGTACGCCTTGTCCGACGACGCGAGAATGATGGCGCCGACGGTGGGTGACCGCCGACAGGCCTCGAGCACGCTCCAGGTCCCGCGAATGTTCGAGTCGAGCGTGGAGACTGGATTTCTGTTCGCAACGCCCACGACGGTCTGCGCGGCGAGGTGAAAGACGACGTCGATCTCGTATTCGCCGAGCACGCGCTCCATGAGCGGCTGGCTGCGAACGTCGCCGCGGACGATTCGTACGCGCGTGGAGAGCGCGTCGCCTAACACGTCGCTCTGCGGCACCCAGTCGCGGACGAGGCAGACGACGTCGGCGCCGAGCGCGAGCAGGCGTTTCACGAGCCAGCCGCCTAACAAGCCGGTCGCCCCGGTGACGAGGGTGGGGCGGTCGGGCCAGAATGCGCTCTCTTTCACTTCCAGACCTTCCAGGGCGCCCGGCCCTCGCTCCACAGTGACTCGAGCAGGCGCACATCACGCAGTGTGTCCATGGGCTGCCAGAACCCCTCGTGGCGATACGCGCGAAGCTCGCCGGCGGCGGCGAGTGACTCGAGCGGGCCGCGCTCCCAGAGCGTGTCGTCGGCCGGGATGTGCGTCAGCACCTGTGGCTCGAGCACGAAGAAGCCACCGTTGATCCATCCCTCGCCGATCTGCGGCTTCTCCTCGAACTCGAGCACCGCGTCACCGTCGAGCCGCAAGCCGCCGAAGCGCGATGGAGGACGGACGGCGGTGATCGTCGCGAGCTTGCCGTGTGCCTTGTGAAAGGCGACGAGTCGCCGGATGTCGATGTCGGCGACGCCGTCGCCGTAGGTGAGCATGAAGGTCTCGTCGCCGATCCAGTCCGCGAGGCGGCGAATGCGTCCGCCGGTGCCGGTGCCGTCGCCGGTGTCGATGAGGTGGATCGTCCAGTCCTCGGCGGCGGGTTTCTCGGCGGCCACGGACCCGTCGCCGAGGCACACGGTGATGTCACTGTGGATCTGGCGGTAATGGAGGAAGTAGCTGCGAACGACTTCGGCGCGATAGCCGAGGGCGATCACGAACTCCTTGAAGCCGTAGGCGGCGTAGATGCCCATGATGTGCCAGAGCATGGGTCGGCCACCGATCTCGACCATAGGCTTGGGCTTGAGGGAGGTCTCCTCCTGGAGTCGGGTGCCATAACCGCCGGAGAGGATGATGACCTTCATGCGTGGTTCACTGGGAGTGGACCAACCGGACTCGACTGCACCTGCTCCGAAGACAAGCGGGCAAGGTTCATGCTGGACTGATGCGTAATGAAGCTCATCAGTGTCGTCAGTCCCTGCTACAACGAGCAGGACAACGTCGAAGCGCTGTACGAGGCGGTGCGCGCGGTCTTCGCGCGGCTGCCGCAGTACGAGTACGAGCACATCTTCATCGACAACGCGTCGAAGGACCGGACCGAGGAGCGGCTCCGCGCCATCGCGCGACGTGACCCCAACGTGCGCGTGATCCTCAACACGCGGAACTTCGGCCACATCCGTTCTCCGGTCCACGCTATTCTGCAAGCGCGTGGCGACGCGGTGATCGGGATGGCG
>DASURJ010000107.1:0-14254 GCA_036280115.1 Gemmatimonadaceae bacterium | reverse complement strand
AGCCTGTCCACGTTCAGCGCGCATCTGAAGAATCTCGGCGAGATTCTGCGCGCCGCGACGGCGCGGTCGCTCGTGCTGGTGGACGAGCTGGGCTCGGGTACCGACCCCGTCGAGGGAGCGGCGTTAGGCGGCGCCATCCTCGAGGAGCTCACGCGGCGCGGAGCGCTCACCATCGCCACCACGCATCTGGGCGCGCTCAAGGAGCTCGCGACCGAAGTGCAGGGCGTCGTGAACGCGTCGCTCCAGTTCGACGCCGTTGCGCTCGCGCCAACCTACCGCCTGATCAAGGGGATCCCCGGACGGTCGTACGGCATCAGCATTGCCCGCCGGCTCGGGCTGCGCGAGGACGTGATCGACCGGGCCGAGGAGCGCGTTCCGAAGGGCGAGCGTGACGTGAATCGCCTGCTGGCGGACCTCGAGGTCCGTGACGCCGAGCTCGCGAAGCGGGAGCGCGAGGCGGAGCGGGCCCTCGAGTCGTCGCAGGCGAGAGCGCACCGGTTGGCCGAGCGCGAAGCGAAGGTCCGGCAGCGGGAGCGCGAGCTCGAGAAGGAGTCTCGCGCCGGTGCACGGCGCTACCTGTTGGACGCCCGGGCCGAGATCGAGCGAACCATTCGCGAGCTGCGCGACGCGGGCGCCGCTGGCCTCGAGGAGCAGGCTCGCCTCGCACGGCAAGGTGTGGAGCGACTGGCCGCCGAGCACGGCGAGGCGCTCAACGCCCTGGAGCGTCGGGGGCGAAGCGGCGCACCGGCGGGCGACGCGGACGTCGCCGACGACGCCGAGCCTAACGAAGGCGACCTCGTCGAGATCGAGACGCTCGCCGGCCGCGTCGGTCGCCTCACCGAACGCCGCGACGGCGAGGCGGTGGTGGTCGTGGGGGGTGTGAAGATGGCGCTTCCGCTCTCGGCGCTCCGCCGATCGGCAAAGCAGGAGCCGCGCCCGTCTGACGCCGTACCGCTCATGGGTGATCTCCCCGAGGTCGAAGCGCCCCGGGAAATCGACGTGCGAGGCCAGCGCGTCGGAGACATCGATGACGTCGTGATGCAGGCCCTGGACGCCGCCGTGCGCGCCGACCTCAAGAGCCTGCGCATCATTCACGGCAAGGGAACCGGTGCGCTCCGAGCGCGTGTGGCCGAGATGCTGCGCAAGGATACGCGCGTGAAGACCTTCCGACTCGGCGCGTGGAACGAGGGCGGCGCCGGTGTGACGGTAGCGGAGTTCACATGACCTCGTCGGACGGCCGCCGGTGATCCCTGACGAAGACGTCGAGCGCGTTCGCGACGCCGCCGACATCGTGCAGATCATCGGCGAGCACGTGAACCTGCGACGCGTCGGCGCCGACTGGCGTGGCCCGTGTCCGTTTCATCAGGGCACCCACCGGAATTTCTCCGTGTCACCGAAGAAGCGGATGTATTACTGCTTCGTGTGCCACGAAGGCGGTGACGTCTTCAACTTTCTCCAGAAGCGGCTCGGCATGGATTGGCCGTCCGCAGTGCGCGCCGTCGCCGACAAGTCGGGCATCGAGATTCGCGAGATCGAGTCGCGACGCGAGGGGCCCGACCCCCGTGAGCCGGTGTGGGAGCTCAACGCCACCGCCGCCGAGTATTTTCAGCGCGTGTTGTGGGACGAAGACATCGGCGCACCCGCACGGGAATACCTCGCGTCTCGCCACGTCTCGCGCGAGGCGGCACAACGATTCGGGCTCGGGTTCGCGCCGCGAGAGATCGGGCTCCTCCGGAGCTACCTGAACACACTCGGCTTCGACGATCAGCGGCTGCTCGACAGCGGGCTTCTCGTGCAGCGCGAGGAATCCGAGGAGCCGCGCCCCCGGTTCCGCAACCGGCTGATGTTCCCGATCTTCGACGCGTCGAACCGGCTCTCAGGGTTCGGCGGCCGACTCATCGGGCCCGGTGAGCCGAAATACCTGAACTCGGCGGACTCGCCGACGTTCACGAAGGGACGGTTGCTCTATGGCCTGAACTGGGCGCGCTCGGCCATCCGCCGCGACGAGCGCCTGCTGCTCGTCGAGGGCTACTTCGACGTGGTGCGCCTCGTGCTTTCGGGGCTCGAGTCGGTCGTGGCGCCGCTCGGGACCGCGCTCACCGATGACCAGGCTGCGATGATCGCTCGGCAAACGAGGAACGTCTTCCTCCTGTACGACAGCGACGCCGCCGGACAGCGGGCCACGTTCCGCGCGGGTGACTTGCTGCTGGCGCAGGGGGTCTCCGTTCGCGTGGTGACTCTGCCCGACGGAGAGGACCCCGACACGTTCGTCGACGTGCACGGCCGCGCCGCGCTCGAGGCGCATATCGACGCGGCCATGGACGTGTTCGATCGGAAAGTGCAGATCCTCGAGCGACAGGGATGGTTCGCGGATCTGCATCGTCGCCGCCGCGCCATCGACCGGCTCCTGCCGACGATCCGCGCCACCGCCGACCCGCTGACGCGCGACATGTACGTCGCGCGCGCGAGCGAAGCTTCCGGCGTCGACCGGGCGGTGCTCGCTCGCGAGGCCGGCGAGCTTCCGGCGCGCACGCGTGCCCCGGCGCCCCCGGTCGTGCAACAGCAGATCCGCATGGGCGAGAGACGCGTCGGGGAGCGACGCAGCGATGCGGCGCCTGATGGCGCCCAAACGCCGCGGTCCGGACCCGCCGAGGAACGCTACCTGCTGCGCGTGATCCTCGCGCACTCGGCGTATCTCGAGATGGCCGCGGAAGCCGAGATCGGCCCCGGGTCGTTTCAGGACACGCGCTACCGGGAGATCTTCGACACGCTCGCGCGCCTCGGCGCCGATGCGGACCCCCAGGTCGTCGTGGCCGAGCTTTCCCCAGCAGCCGCGCAGGCATACGACGCCATCATCGGCGAGGCGCCCGAGTCCATTGTCAACCTCGAGCGGACCTTCCGAGATACGCTCGCGCGACTCCGCGTGCGCGAGCTCAAGGCGCGGAACGACGAGCTGCGTCGCCTCATCTCGACCGCGCGGACGGCCGAGGAGTCGAACGGCCTTCTGGCACAACTGAACGCGAACAAGAGTTACATGCGCCAGCTTCTCAGCAGGACGTGATATGCAGCGTCGCACCGCACCGGCACGTAGCAATCACGGAACGGATGGAACGCTGCGACCACGCGGCCGGAACTCGAAACGGAGGGTATGAGTGCAACAGGATCTCGACGCGCTCCTCGCGCTGCAGGCCGATGACGACGTGATCGATGGGATCGAGGCCAGGCTGAAAGCACTCGCTCCGCGAATCTCCGAACTGGAGCGACGGCGCAAGGCGGTCGCCGACCACCTTGCGGCGGCGGAAGCGTCGGCGGAGTCCGACGAGCGAAAGCATCGCGAGCTCGAGGGACGTCTCGCCGATCACAAGCAGCGGCAGGAGCGGAATATCGCGCACCTCGACTCCGTCAAGAAAATGCGTGAGGCGGCGGCCGCGATGGCGCAGGTCGAACAGGCTCGCAAGATCCTCATCGAGGAAGAGTCGGAGCTCCAGACGCTTGCCCGGCGCATTGCCGACGGGCACAAGGCGATTGCCGCGCATCGTGACGCGCTCGCAGCCCAGGACCAGGAGCAGGTCGCAGAGCGCGAGGCGATCGCTGCCGAGCGGGCCGCGCTCGAAAGCGCGCTTGCCGAGGCCCAGGCAAAGCGAAACCAGACGTCTGCCCGGGTATCGAAGAGCCTCCTCGCGAAGTACGACCGCATTCGGAAGCGCAAGGGCGAGCAGGCGCTGTTCCCACTGCGTGGCCCGTCGTGCGGCCACTGCGACACCGCCATCCCGCTCCAGCGCCGCAACCTCATGCTTGGCACGGGGCAGATCGAGGTGTGCGAGGCGTGCGGAGTGCTCCTCTATGCAACAACATGATGCTTGTTGCCCCTGGGGGGTCCCAATAGCTTGACGGCGTGACCGCACCGCTCGCTCGCACTCGCCTCAAGCCCCGTTGGGTTTTTTCCGCTGAACCCGATGAGACCCACGTACGGGCACTCGCCGATGAGCTGCACCTGCCTCCGCTGGTGTGCCGGCTGCTGCTCGTTCGCGGACATTCGGGCGTCGAACCGGCAAAGGAATTCCTTCGCCCGCGGCTCGAGCGCCTCCATTCGCCACTCTCGTTGCCGGATGCCGATGTCGCCCTCGATCGCCTGGTGCGTGCCTCACGCGAGGGCGAGACCGTGCTCGTTCACGGCGACTACGACGTCGACGGCATCTGTGCCACCACGCTCCTCACGCGCTCGTTGCGCTACTTCGGCGCGAAGCCGGTCCCCTTCATTCCGCGGCGACTGGAGGACGGCTACGATCTGAGCGACGCGGGCGTTCGGGCGGCTCGCCAGGTTGGTGCCCGCCTCGTCGTCACGTGCGATTGTGGGACGAGCGCGCTCGAGCCCATTCGCGCGCTGTGTGAGTCCGGCATCGACGTGATCGTCACCGATCACCACCTGCCAGGCGGGCCGTTGCCGCAGTGCCTGGCCATCCTGAACCCCAAGCGCCCCGGTTCTCAGTACCCTGATCGCGACCTCGCGGCGGTGGGCGTCGCGTTCAAGCTGATGCTCGCGCTTGCCGAGAAGCTCGGCGCAAACGCGAACCTCGTGTACAACATGCTGGACCTCGTCGCGCTCGCGACGATCGCGGACGTCGCGCCGCTGCGCGGCGAGAACCGGATCTTCGCGCGCTACGGGCTGCGGTTGATGGCAGAGACGCCGCATCAGGGCCTGCGTGCGCTCATGCGCGCATCGGGTGTGGAGGGGCGCCCGCTCACCGCGGGGCGCGTCGGGTTCCTGCTCGCGCCACGCCTGAACGCGGTCGGGCGACTGGATCACGCGCTCCGCGGTGTGGAGTTGCTGTTGTCGGAGCATGAGCCACAGGCGAACCGCCTGGCGCGCGAGCTCGAGGAGATGAACCGCAAGCGCCAGGAGATCGACCGCGCCACGCTCGAAGCCGCCAGGCGGCGTGTGGACGCGCTCGACCTCGACAGCACGTACGGGATCGTGCTGGCCGAGCAGGGTTGGCATCCGGGCGTCATTGGCATTGTCGCGTCCCGCATCGTCGAGGAGACCGCGCGGCCCACCGTGCTCATCGCCCTCGATGGGGACATGGGAAAGGGTTCGGGCCGCGCACCGGCCCCGTTCGATCTGCATGCGGGGCTGAGCGAGTGCCGCGACCTCCTCGCGCGGTTCGGCGGTCACCGGGCAGCTGCCGGCGTCACGATCGACGCGACCAAGGTGGACGACTTCGCCCGCCGGTTCAACGAGGTCGCGCGCGCGCGGCTCGCGCCCGAGGACCTGTTCCCGGAGCTTCGCATCGACGCCGAGATCTCGATCGACGAGGTCACCGACGAGTTGGAGACACTGCTCCGGCATTTCGAGCCGTTTGGCGTCGGCAACCCGTCACCCGTATTCGTGTCGCGCAACGTTCGCCTCGCGTCGCCGGCTCGCGTCGTCGGGACTGACGGCCTGAAGCTTCGGATCGCCGGCGCGGTGCGCGACCGCGACGCGCTCGGCTGGGGGATGGGCGACCTCGCGGCCGAGCTCGGCCCCGAGAGCCGACTCGACATCGCGTACCGCATCGAGCGGGACACGTATCAGGGTGAGACGAAGCTGCAGCTGCGCCTCGCCGACCTTCGCATCGCCGGCCCGTCGCCCGATCCGCGTTAGGCATGCGCATCGTCGCCGGACGCTGGCGCGGCCGGCGCATTCGCCCCCCCGCGGACTCGCGAGTCCGACCCACCGCAGACCGGGTGCGAGAGGCCTGGATGAGCATCGTCCAGCCGTACCTTCCCGGCGCACGCGTGCTCGACCTCTTCGCCGGTTCGGGCGCGCTGGGATTGGAAGCCCTGTCGCGCGGCGCGGCGTCCGCGGACCTCGTCGAAGTGAGTCAGGCTGGGATCACGGCTATTCGCGAGAACGCCGCGGCACTCGATGCCGGCGATGCGGTCCGCGTCCATCGTGCGGACGCCATTCGCTTCATCGACAAGCTCGATTCGGGTGCGTTCGATGTGGCGTTCGCGGACCCGCCGTACGGCCACGGCCTCGCGAAGCAGGTCGTCGAGCGGTGGCTCGAGGTTCCGTTCGCGACTCTGCTTGGTGTCGAGCACGCAGCGAAGGAGGCGCTCCCCGACGGCGACACCCGGCGGTATGGCTCGACCGCGATCACGTTCTACTCGGCCGAGCAGGGTTCGTGATCACGCTTCCCGGTTTCCCCTTCCCGGTCCCTCCGCCCGCCTTCGGCGGGCGGTTCCCGATTCCCGATTCCCGATTCCCGAATGCGCACCGCCGTCTACGCCGGCAGCTTCGACCCGATCACGAAGGGACACGAGGACCTCATTCGGCGCAGCCTCGCGTTCGTCGACCGCCTCGTCGTTGCCGTGGCCACCAACATCGCGAAGAAGCCGCTGTTCACGCTCGAGGAACGAGTCGACTTCATTCGCGCTGCGGTTGGTAACGAGACGCGCGTCGAGGTGCACCAGTTCGACGGGCTCCTCGTCGACTTTGCGCGGTCGGTCGGCGCGGGACTCATCATCCGCGGACTGCGTGCGGTCGCCGACTTCGAGTACGAGTTCCAGATGGCGCTCATGAACCGCCACCTCTCTCCCGGACTCGAAACGGTGTTCATGGTGCCGTCGCTCGAGACGACCTACATCAGCTCGAGCCTCGTCCGCGAGGTCGCGAAGTTCAAGGGCGACGTGACGGGGCTGGTTCACCCCGTCGTCGCCGCGGCGCTGCGTGCGAGACTCCAATCGGATTGACGGGGAATGACAAGCCTCCCGGCCTCGTCAGGCTTCATCGAGCGTCTCCGGGTGCGTGCGGCGCGTCGCCCCCGCCGGATCGTATTCCCTGAAACGGCTGACCTCCGGGTGCGGGAGGCCGTTGCCGTTCTCGCCCGGGAGCGCATCGTCGAACCGATCGCGGTCCTGGACCCGCGGGCTCCGGACACGCACGCTGCCGTGCGTGCGCTCGGCGTCGAGACCGTAGACCCGCGCGACACCACCCTGAGCAAGCGCACGGCGGCCGACATTCTGGCCGTGCGCAGCCGGAAGGGTATGACGGCTCCCGAGGCGGCGGAGTACGCGTCACACCCACTCTTCGTCGCCGATGACCTCGTCCGACATGGCGAAGCCGACGGCTGTGTGGCGGGGTGCGTGTACACGACGGCGGATGTTCTTCGCGCCGCACTCTGGCTCATCGGTCCGGCAGAGGGCGTGCGTACGGTCTCGAGCGCGTTCTACATCGTCGCATCCGCATTCCGCGGCGACGCCGCGGAGGTCCTCACGTTCACGGACTGCGCCGTGATCCCGTACCCCACCGCGGAGCAGCTCGCTGACATCTCGCTCGCCGCCGCCGCGGACCGCAGACGTATCGTGGGCGACGAGCCTTGTGTAGCCATGCTATCTTTCTCGACGCTTGGAAGCGGCGCCGGGTCGTCCGTGAGCCTCGTGCGTGAGGCGCTCGCGATGATTCGCGAAAAAGCTCCCTCGCTTGCTGTGGACGGAGAATTGCAAGGAGATGCCGCGCTGATCCCTTCGGTGGGGCATCGCAAGGCACCGGGCAGCATGGTGGCGGGGCGCGCCAACGTGCTGGTATTTCCGTCACTCGACGCCGGGAACATTGCGTACAAGCTCGTCGAGCGGATCGCGCGCGCGCCGGCTATCGGGCCGATCGTGCAGGGGCTCGCACGGCCTTGCAGCGATCTCTCGCGTGGCGCGGCGCCCGATGACATTATCAACGTCGCCGCAATCACCGCGCTGCAGGCGGGGAATTCAGGCACCGCGTAGCACAAGCCCTCTGGGAGAACGGAGTCATGAGCTTCTCGATCAAGAAGCAGGGAGAGATTTGCGTGGTCGATGTCGAAGGTCAGCTCATCGTCGGCAACCGCCAGGAGCTGAAGCAGAAAGTTCTCGACGAGCTCGAGAAGGGCGAGAAAAAGTTCCTGATCGACTTCAGCCAGACCGGCTACATCGACAGCTCGGGACTCGGCGTCCTCGTGTCGCTGTCGAAGAAGATTCGCGAGCAGGGTGGGGAACTGCGGCTCGCGAACCTCAACGATGACCTGAAGACGCTGTTCGAGCTCACCAAGCTCGACACCCTGTTCCAGATCGCCGACACTCGCGAGCGCGCGCTGGAATCGTTCTGAAACCTCGGACCGCGTTCGGCGGTCTTCTCCCCAGAACACAGGCGCAGTGAGGCAGCTCGGGCCTCACTGCGCCTCATTCCATGACCGACCCTCAATGATACCTGGCGGCGACAGCGGAGACCGGCGGGACACCGATCGTGTCGCGCCCACGCGCGTGGCGTTCGATCGGCTCATTCCCAGCGACGTACGAGAGATCGAGCCGATCGTCGAGCAGGTCACTCGGCATTGCCGAGAACTCGAGCTGTCGCCGCGCCAGTGCGCGCTCAACGTCCCCGTGGCACTCACCGAGGCGCTCAGCAACGCCATCCTGCGCGGCAACCGCGGCAACCGCGACAAACACGTTCGCGTACGCGCCATGGTGAGCGACAGTGCGCTCGTGCTCGAGGTCGCGGACGAAGGCGCCGGCTTCGACCTCGAGGCGTGTACCGTCGACTCCACCAGCCCCGAGAACATCGAGCGCGAGGACGGGCGCGGGCTGTTCCTCATGCGATCCCTCATGGATCGCGTCGAGCGCTTCGATGCTGACGCGCGTAACGTCGTCCGACTGACGCTCCGCCTACCGTGAAAGAGCTCGGCGCGGTGCTCGCCTCGTTCACCGAGGCTACGCAGTGCGGCGCCGTTGTCTGGACGCAGCCGCAAGGCGGCGGTCCGCTCACCGCCGAGGTGGGTGCGCCCGCCGGCGACCCACCCGCGGTCGTGGAGCTCATTCCCGTGGGCGGCCCGCCCGTCGAGGTGCACACGGCCAATGGGAGCATGCTCGTGGCGTCGCTGCCCGGCCCACGGCGCGCCTGGCTCGCCCTTGGCCCCTGTGCGAATCGTGCCGCGCCCTCGAGCGCATGGCTCAAGTTCCTGCTCCCCGTCGTCACGCATTACCTGCAAGCCTCGCTCGAGGTCGAGCACGCGGCGAACGAGCTCGCCGAGCGCTACGAGGAGATCAACCTGCTGTACACGACCAGCGAGATCCTCGGCCGCACGGTGTCCCTGCGCGAGGCTGCTGCCACGATCCTCCACGAGATCTCTGAGACGGTCGGTGCTCGGCGAGCGTCCATTCTCGTGCACGAGCCCGAGACCGACACGCTCGATGTCGTCGCATCGCTCGGGGTCGGAGAGGGTGCCCCGCCGTCCATTGACGCCGGCGACGAATCGAGCGTCTCGGCCACGGTCTTCCGGACGCGTCGCTCCATGATCGCCGAAGATGGCGAGATGGTGTGTGAGCAGGAGCAGCTGTACCGGCGTGGAACCATGCTTTCGGTCCCGATCATGTGGACCGGGCCCGATGGCAGCCGCCCGCTTGGCGTCGTGAACCTGTCGGACCGCCGGTCAGGTCAACCGTTCTCCGCCGGAGACCAGAAGCTCGTCGAAGCCATCGCGACGCAGATCGGCACGGCGATCCAGAACGCGCGACTCGTGAGCGCGTCCATCGACCAGCAGCGGCTGTCGTACGAGATGAGCCTCGCGCACGACCTGCAGATGAAGCTGCTGCCCGCGCCGACCGTCGTTGCGCCCGAGGCCGAAGTGGCGGCGCGCGTGCTCCCCGCCGAGAGCGTCGGGGGAGATTTCTATCATCTCTTCCGGCTCGGCGGGCGCCGCACGGGTGTGATGATCGGCGACGTCTCGAGCCACGGCTACCGCGCGGCGCTCATCATGGCGCTCGCGATGAGCGCGTCGGCGATCCACGCGCAGACGACGATCGATGCCGCCGAGACGCTGAGCGCGCTCCTCGCCTCGCTGCGTGACGAGCTCGAGTCGACGGAGATGTTCATCACCGTCTTCTATGGCGTGATCGACCCGACGGCGGGCGTGTTGCGCTATGCGAATACCGGTCACCCGCACGCGTTCGTGATCGCTGGCGACGGGGCGGTGTCCCGTCTGCCTGCGCTCGACCCTCCGCTCGGAATGACGACCGGACGTCCTGACGGTGCGGCGCGCCACTGGCAGCGCGGCAGCGACCTGCTGCTGCTGTTCACGGACGGGGTGAGTGACGCACGCAACCACGCCGGCGTGCGCCTGGGCGAACAGCCGGTGATCGACATCGTGTCGCGGTACCGCCACGAGCCCACGTCCGCGATTCTCGAGCGCGTGTTCGATGCGCTGAGTGCCCACGTCGGCGAGTCGCCGCGGCCCGACGACCTGGCCCTGGTGATCGTCCGCACCTAACGGGAGCGACGTGCGCGACCGCACCCCGCGCGACCGCACGGACGACCCGTCGCTGCCGCGCCCACGGAAACGACTCGGGCAACACTTTCTCGTCGATCGGCGCGTCCTGGAGCGCATCACAGACGCGCTCGCGCCCACGAACGCCGATACCGTCGTCGAGATCGGCCCGGGACGGGGCGCGTTGACCGACTTGCTCGCGGCGCGAGCCGGTCGCGTCGTCGCCATCGAGCTCGATCGCGACCTCGTGCCCTATCTTCGCGATCGGTATGCCCAGGCGGGAAACGTGCATGTCATCGAGCGCGATGTCCTCGACCTGACGCTCGCGGATGCCGCGGGCACGCCGGACTTCCTGCTCGCCGGCAACGTCCCGTACTACATCACGACGCCGATCCTCTTTCACGCGCTCGAAACGCCGCGCCCGCGACGCGCCGTCTTTCTCGTGCAGCGAGAGGTTGCCGAGCGCGTCGCGGCGCAGCCCGGGTCGAAGACGTACGGGGCACTGTCCGTCAACGTGCAGGCGGTCGCGACCGCCGAGCTCGTGGCGCGCGTCCCAGCGGGGGCGTTTCGTCCACCCCCGTCGGTGGAGTCGGCGGTATTGCGAGTTATACCACGAGCGGACCCGGTGGTGCCGCCGTCGCTGGAAGAACCGTATCGTCGGCTCGTCCAGGAAGCGTTCGGCCTGCGGCGGAAGCAACTGCGTCGCGTCGTACGCACGGTAGCCAGGGTCGACGCCGATCGCGCGGACGCGATACTCGCGCGCGCGGGTCTGGAGGGCGAGCTACGTCCCGAGTCGCTGTCACCCGAAGATTTCGCCCGCCTGCTCGCGGCGATTGCGGGGGTCAGCGATCGCGGTTCGTGAGCGCGAAGGACAGCCCTTCGAGCTCCATGGCCATGTTGACGTTCTTCAACGTCACGTCCGCTGGGACCTGGATCTGAACCGGCGCGAAGTTGAGCACCGCACGAATGCCGGCCCGAACCAGGCGATCGACTACTCCCTGCGCTTCTTCGCCAGGCGTGGTGAGGACGGCGATGTCGGGATGATCGTTGGCGATGTCCCGCTCGATCGTCGCCATGTCGCGAACCGTGAGCGAGTCCCACTGCGTGCCGATCTTTTTCGGGTCGCGGTCGTACACGGCAACGACGCGAAAGCCGCGCTGGCGAAAGCCGCGGTATTGAGCGAGCGCGGTGCCGATCTTCCCGGCGCCGACGATGATCACGCGCCATTCGCGCCGGAGCCCGAGGATCTCGCGAAGGGACTCGGTCAACTCGGGGACCGAATAGCCGAGGCCGCGCTTGCCAAAGGAGCCGAAGAACGACAGGTCTTTTCGGACCTGGGCCGATGTCGTTCCGCCGCGACGTGCGAGCTCATCGCTCGAGATCGTGACGAGGCCGCGTTGCGCGGACTCCTCCAGAAATCTCAGGTAGAGCGAAAGTCGTCGGACGGTCGAGTCAGCGATGCGTCTCACGGCGGGCGGGAGCTTGTGAAATCATTCACAAGTTATGCGGGCACGGCTGAATCGGGAATAGGGATCTGCGTGACCGTGGCACATCGCGCGACAGATATCACAATCATGCTCGCGCACCGCTCGGCGCCGGGCCGGCCTATATTGCCGCCAATGCCTCTCCAGGGTTCGCCGGGTGTTCGGCTCCGTCCCGCCGAGCAGGCGCTCATCGCTCGCGCGCGGGACTTTCTCGCGGCGGGCCCGAGCGACCCGGTGGACCTCATCGCGCACGTCTGTCAGTTGCCCTCGCCACCGCGCTTCGTTGCCGACCACATGGCGATGGCGCTCCTGGCGCCCTGGGACGAGTTCGCACGCGAGGGCGATGGCCGGTGGCGCCTCGCTGCCGACACCGAGCCGTTCGCCGATTCATCGGCGCGTTCGGCGGAGGCACTGGCTGGCCATCCATCGCTGGCGGCCGCGAGCGATCTTTCACGCAGCGCGACATCGCGGCGGGAGGACCGACTCGCGGATCTGTCGTACGTGGTGGTCGATGTCGAGACGACGGGCGGCCGCGCGTACGCCGGTGATCGCATCACGGAGATCGCCGCGATCGTGGTGCAGGGTGGCGAGATCACGCGCGAGTTCGAGACGCTGGTGAACCCGCAGCGGCCCATTCCGCCGATGGTCACCGCGATCACGAACATCACGTGGAACATGGTGCGGAACGCGCCGACGTTTCGCGACATTGCGGACGACGTCGCGTCGGTCCTCCGCGGTCACGTGTTCGTGGCGCACAACGCGGCGTTCGATTGGCGCTTCGTGTCCAGCGAGATCACGCGCGCGACTGGCGGACGGCTCGACGGGCGCCGTCTGTGCACGGTGAAGCTGGCGCGAAAAGTGTTGCCGCAACTGCCACGTCGCTCGCTCGACCATCTGGCGCGATTCTACGGCGTGGAGATCGCGTCGCGGCATCGGGCGGGTGGCGATGCGCGCGCCACTGCGCGAGTGTTGATACGGCTGCTGCGCGAGGTGCAGGGACGGGGCTGTCACACGTGGGCCGAGCTCGAGGGGCTGATGAGCGCGGTGCCGCGTGGGCGTCGTCGTCGCCGCTCCGCGATGCCGCTGCCCATGGACCGCGACACCACCGCGTGACGGCGACGTGAAGTCGTCACGTGCCCTCACACGACTTCACCGACGATGACGGCACCAACCACGACGAGACTCGCTCCACACGTTCAGACGCTGAAGGTCGGACGGCTCGTGGTCCACGCGATCCAGGCCGGAGGACAGAAGCTCGACGGTGGCGCGATGTTCGGCGTCGTGCCGAAACCGCTCTGGGAGCGGCGCATCCAACCGGACGAACGCAACCGAATTCAGCTCGGCATGCGCTGCCTGCTGATCGAGCACGACTCCGGGCTCGTGCTCGTGGATACCGGCGCGGGGAACAAGGAGACGGCGAAGTTCCACGACATCTACGGCGTGGAGAACGCCGGTACCGATGGACGAACGCTGCTCGAGGACGGACTCGCGCAGGTTGGCGCACGACCGGACGACGTCGCGCTCGTGATCGACACGCACCTGCACTTCGACCACGCGGGCGGGAACACCTACGTCGACGCAGGTGGCGAGGTACGCCTCGCGTTCCCGAACGCGCGCTACGTCGTGCAGCGCGGCGAGTGGGTGTACGCGACGCACACGAACGAGCGCACGGCGGGCAGCTACTTCCCGCACAACTTCGCGCCGGTCGTCGATGCGGGTCGGTTCGACTTCGTGGACGGCGAGCGTGAGATCGTGTGGGGGGTGCGGGTGATTCCAACCCCCGGCCACACGCCGTTCCATCAGTCGGTCCTCATCGAGTCCGACGGCGACGCAGCGTTCTACCCGGCCGATCTCGTCCCGACGGCCGCGCATCTCCCGCTCCCGTGGATCATGGGCTACGACGTGGAGCCACTCGTGACGCTCGAGACGAAGCGTGCGATGCTCGGGAAGGCGATGCGCGAGGGCTGGTTGGTGATCTTCGAGCACGATGCGATGGTCGCATCGGGCCGGGTGAAGCAGGATGGGAAGGGATATGTATTGGAAGCCAACAGCTAGCAGCGATCATCTGTCAGCTGCTAACAGCTTTTAGCAAAACGGAACCCTCGGGAGGCCGCTCTACGACAGAGTGGCTTCCCGTGCGTTAGGAGCGTTAGCGTTAGGAGCGTTAGGGGTCAGAGTCCTAACGCATCGTTTCAATGCGTCGCGCCATCGGGCGGACGCGGGGGACGCGCAGGGGCGGACGCGGAGGACGCGGGGAACACCTCGCGCGCCTCGGGGAGCGGCGCGCCGGAGCCGGTCGGAACTACGATGATGCGGAAAAGGCCGAAACGACCGGATCCGGAGACGGGTCCGGAACCAGCTCAGGCATCCAGAAGAGGGAGAACGGATGAGGGGGATGAGGGGATGAGAGACATCATCCTGAGTGACTGAAAGCTCCGCTCGCCGGAACGTGACTGAAGGGGGAGCGGCCGCTCGGGACGCCACTCACCCTGAGAGCAG
>DASURJ010000106.1:0-14743 GCA_036280115.1 Gemmatimonadaceae bacterium | reverse complement strand
GCGCCGCAGTCGAGGAATCGCGCTCTTCCCGGGAGAGCGATCCCTCGCTCGGGACGAACGCGATTCCTCGACTCGCTGCGCTCGCTCGGAATGACAGGCTTTCTGCCGGGACGCCGGCGGTTCCTCCAATCGGCGCGTGCTGCGCACGCGCTGCGCTCGGAACGACAAGCTCTGGTCGGACGGACAGCGCCAGCGCAAGCAGCGCGATCGTGCGCCAGTGCCTCACGCCACGGCCCCGCCGCTCACCGCCGCCGGCTGCGCCGCGGGCACCACCGCCGGCGCCGCGCTCGGTTCGCGGACGCGGAGCACGAGCAGCGCCGCGATGAGGAGGAACACGCCGCCCACCACCACCGCGGCGAGCCGGTTGTTATCGAGCAGGTTGCCCATGACCCACCCGAAGCCTAACGACGCTGCGATCTCCGGGATGACGATGAAGAAGTTGAAGATCCCCATGTAGACGCCCATGCGCTCGCGCGGCAGCGAACCGGCCAGGATCGCGTAGGGCATCGACAGGATGCTCGCCCATGCAATGCCGACGCCGACCATCGACACGAGCAGCAGGGAAGGCTGGCGAATCACGGTCACCGAGAGCAGCCCCGCCGCGCCCGCCGCAAGGCAGAGCGCGTGCGCGCGCGTGCGTCCAACGGCGCGCGAAAGCGACGGCAGGACGAACGCGAACGCGAAGCACACCGCGGAGTACGCGCCGAAGCAGAGCCCCGCCCACTCGATGCCTTCCTGGTAGAGCGGCGAGTTCTGGTCGGGCGCGCCGAAGACGTTCCGCGCGACCGCGACCGGGAAGTAGAGCCACATGCAGAAGAGCCCGAGCCACGTCGCCAGCTGCACGAACGCGAGTTGCTTCATGGTCGACGGCATCGCTCGCGCGGCCGAGACGATCTCTCGCGCGCTCGCCGCGAAGCCCGCGTTCCTCGCCTTCCGGCGCCGGAATTCCTCGAGGTCCTCGGGCGGGTGTTCCTTCGTCGTCAGGATGGTGTAGAGCACGGCCCCGAAGAACGCCGCCGAGCCGACGTAGAACGACAGCTTCACCGTCGTCGGGATCGTCCCCGGCTCGCTCGGCGCGACGCCGAACCAGTTCGTCAGCATCCACGGCATGGCCGACGCGATCACGGCGCCGAGGCCGATGAACAGGCTCTGCGTCGCGAAGCCGCGCGTCCGGTCCTCGGGCGGTAGCAGGTCCGCGACGAACGCGCGGAACGGCTCCATGGAAATGTTGATGGACGCATCGAGGATCCACAAAAGCCCCGCCGCCATCCAGAGCGCGCTGGAGTTCGGCATCGCGATCAACGCGAGCGAGCTGAGGATCGCGCCGACGAGGAAGTACGGGCGCCGCCGTCCGAATCTCGGGGACCACGTGTTGTCGCTGAGTTGCCCGATGATGGGCTGCACGATCAGCCCCGTGAGCGGTGCGGCGAGCCACAGCATGGGGATCTGATCCGCCGTCGCGCCGAGGTACTCGTAGATGGCGCTCATGTTCGCCATCTGCAGCCCCCAGCCGAACTGAATCCCGAGGAAGCCGAAGCTCATGTTCCAGATCGTGAGGAACGGCGTCGGGGAATAGGCCGTGCGCTCGGGAGCTGCCATGTCGCGGTCCGGGGTTAGCGGTCGTAGATGCGCACCAGCGTCTTGAGCCGCTGGACGATGTCGGGCGTGAGCTGGTCCCACGAGAAGCGGAAGCCCCAGTTCCCGGACGCCCTACCCGGGAGGTTCATGCGCGCCTCGCTCCCCAGGCCGAGCACGTCCTGCATGGGCACGATCACGGTGTTCGCGACCGACGCGAGGCCGGCCCGGATGAGCGTCCAGTTCATCTCGCGTCCGTCGGTGTCGAGATACTGTAGCGCGAAAGCCTTCTCGCGCGCCACTTCCTCGGCGGCACGTGTCGAATCCCCCTCGCCGGTCGAGTTCCACCACCCCAGCGTGGTATCGTTGTCGTGCGTCCCGGTATACACGACGCGCGAGCGCGGAAAGTTGTGGGGAAGGAAGTCGTTCCCCTGCGGGTCGCTGCCGAACGCGAACTGGAGGATGCTCATGCCCGGGTAGCCGAACTGCTCGCGAATCGCCTCCACCTCGGGGGTAATGACGCCGAGGTTCTCGGCGACGATGGGTAGCGGGCCGAGCGCCTTCGTGACCGCCTCGAAGATCTCGGCGCCGGGGCCCTTCACCCAGCGGCCGTTGACGGCGGTGGTGTCCTCGCCGGGCACCTCCCAGTACGCCTCGAAGCCGCGAAAGTGATCGATGCGCACGACGTCGTAGAGCTCGAACGACGCGCGCAGGCGGCGGATCCACCACGCGTATCCGTTCGCCCGCATCGCCTCCCAGTCGTAGATGGGATTCCCCCAGAGCTGCCCCGTGGCGCTGAAGTAGTCGGGCGGAACGCCGGCCTGCACGAGGGGCCGTCCGTCCTCGCGCAACTTGAACGCGCTGCGATCGGCCCACACGTCGGCGGAGTCGTGCGCGACGTAGATCGGGAGGTCGCCCATGATGGCGATGCCGCGCGACTTCGCGGCTGTGTGGAGCGCGTCCCACTGGGAGTAGAAAAAGTATTGCTCGATGCGGTAGTGCTCGATGGAATCGGCGAGCCGCTCGCGAGCGCTCGCGAGCGCGGCGGGGTCACGCGATGCCGCACCGCGCTCCCAGTCGGTCCATGCGGCCCCTCCGTGTGCCTGCTTCAGTGCCATGAACAGCGCATAGTCATCGAGCCATCCGGCGTGGGATCCAATGAACGCTCGGTACGCATCGTCAGGGTGCCACGCGGCGACAGCCTTTCGGAGCAGCTCGCGCTTGTATGGGATGACGTGCTCGAAGTCGACTGCGTGCGGGGGGAAGCGGCGGCCGTCGCCTCGAACGGTGACGAGAAGGGGATTGCCCGCGAACGCGGAAAATGTTTGATAGGGCGAGTCTCCGTACCCGGTGGGCCCGAGTGGGAGCACCTGCCAGATTTTCAGTCCGGTTTCGGCGAGGAAATCGAGGAACCGATACGCGTCGTCGCCAAGCTCGCCGATGCCATTGGGGCCCGGGAGCGACGTCGGGTGCAGGAGAATGCCGGCGGCGCGGGAGAGCGTCATCTTGCGCAGTTGGCTCCGCAATTGGGGTCAGATTCGAATAACATCAATTCAGCGCACGTCCGTGGCGAACCGATGCCTAATGTAGCGCATGTCCTTCTCGGCACCTTGGGCGTGGTGCTCGCGGCGTGTCAGGCGCCGGCGACATCCCGCCCCGACAACGCGACGCGAGGGGAGACCGCACTTCCCGCGGATTGGCGGCGCGGCGCGACGTGTTACGAGGTGTTCGTCCGGTCGTTCGCCGACAGCGACGGTGACGGCATCGGCGACCTGCGAGGGCTCACCAGCAGACTCGACTACA
This sequence comes from Gemmatimonadaceae bacterium, assembly GCA_036280115.1. Taxonomy (GTDB): domain Bacteria; phylum Gemmatimonadota; class Gemmatimonadetes; order Gemmatimonadales; family Gemmatimonadaceae; genus JAJKIV01. The sequence continues at coordinate 11,365 of DASURJ010000106.1, read as the reverse complement.
TCAATGACGGTGATCCGGGGACCCTCACGGACCTTGGCGCGCGGTGCATCTGGCTCATGCCGATCGTCGAATCGCCCACGTATCACGGCTACGACGCGACGGATTATTACCGGGTCGATCCCGACTACGGCACGAACGCGGACTTCCGGCGCTTCGTCACCGAAGCCCACCGCCGCGGCATCGCGGTCTTCACCGACATGGTGTTGAACCACCTGTCGAGCGAGCATCCGTACTTTCAGAGCGCGTTAGGCGGGCCGGATGCGCCGTACCGTGACTGGTTCCGCTGGGCGTCGCCGAAGCCTGCCGAGGCGGGCCCATGGGGGCAGAACGCGTGGCATCGGTCGCCGAGGCGCGACGAGTACTACTACGGCGTCTTCTGGCACACGATGCCCGATCTCGACTACGCCACGCCAGCCGTGCGCGACGAGGCGAAGAAGATCGCGACGTTCTGGCTGACCGAGATGGGCGTGGACGGCTTTCGGTTGGATGCCGTCCCGTACCTCGTGGAGGAGGGTAACCGGCTGATCGGGACAGCTGGGACGCACGCCTTCCTGCGTGAGTACGCCGCGCACGTGCGCAGTGTAGCGCCAAAGGCGTTCACGGTGGGCGAGGTCTGGGACGGGCTCGAACGGATGCTGCCCTACTACCCGGACCAGCTCGAGACGTATTTCGCCTTCGACCTGTCCGACGCGCTCCTCGACGCGGTGCGCACCGGCTCGGGGCGAGAGTTGCTCGCCCTGTTCATGCGCTTTCAGGAGAGCGTCCCCGATGGGCGCTGGGCGACCTTCCTCCGTAACCACGACCAGACGCGCACGGTGACCGCCCTCGGCGGCCGATCCCCGGACAGCATGGCGCTGGCGATTGCCCGCGCGAAGATGAGCGCGACACTGTTACTGACGCTTCCGGGGTTGCCGTTCATCTACTACGGCGAGGAGATCGGGATGACGGGCGACAAGCCCGACGAGCGGATCCGAACGCCGATGCAATGGACGTCGAGTCCGGGGGCAGGATTCACGACCGGTACCCCGTGGCAGTCGCTGCAATCCGACTGGCGAACGACGAACGTCGCCGCGCAGGAGGGCGATTCGACCTCGCTGCTCGCGCTGTACCGACGGCTCATTCGACTCCGCCGCACGCGTGACGCGTTAGGCGCTGGGGGTCTCGCGCCGCTCACGACGAGCCACGGCGCGGTTTCGGCGTACGTCCGGCGCTCGGCGGGGCAGTCGGTCCTCGTCGTGGCAAATCTCGGCAATGCATCGGTGGCGAATGTGGCGCTCGCGGCGACCGACTCGACACTGCCGCCGGGCCGCTACTCTGCGCGTGCGCTCGACGCGGAGCCGGACGGGGCGGAACTCGTGGTGGGCCCACGGGGGCGGCTCCGCGGCTACGTTCCGGTCACTACCCTCGGACCCCTGGAAGCTCGCATCTTCGAGTTGGTGCCGTGACCGCGCCGGCTGTCGCTCCGAGCGGAGGCCCGGAGGGCCGCAGTCGAGGAATCGCAGGCCCGCTGGTAGAGGGGCCCCTCTGCCGCGACGACGGCGATTCCTCATCACCCGCTTCGCGGGTAGCCGGCTCGGAATGACAACAACGGATATCACACACCACCGATGAATCCCCGTCTCAGTCCGCGCCGAGCTCACATCGCGGTCATCACCGCGACCGCGATCGCCGTCCCAGCCTTCGCCCAGCCGACAGCGCTGCAATCCCACCGCGTGGCATCGCCCGACGGGAAGAACGTCGTCACGATCGCCGTGCAGGAGGGCGGGTTGTACTACGGTGTAGACCGAAGTGGCCGCCGGGTGATTCTGCCGTCGCGGCTCGGCTTCGAGTTCCGCGGCGCGCAACCGTTGCGCGACAGCCTGCGCATCGTGGGCGTCTCGGAGAGCACGAAGGACACGACGTGGACGCTGCCCTGGGGCGAGGTGGCGCGCGTCAGGGAGCACTACAACGAGTTACGCGTTCATGTGGCCGAAGCCAGCGCGGCGCGCCGCTTTTTCACCATTGCCGTTCGCGCGTTCGACGACGGCATCGGCTTCCGCTACGAGCTGGCCGACAGCGGCGGCTTCCGCGACTTCGAGATGATGGAGGAGCTCACCGAGTTCACCATCGCCGATGACGCCCGCGCCTGGTGGACCAAGGCGAACCTGCCGCAACCCGATCGCTACGAGCAGCTCTACCTGTCGTCGCCCGTGAGCAAGGTCGACACGGCGAACACGCCGCTGACACTCGAGCTCCAGAGCGGGGTGCGTGCCGTCATCAACGAGGCCGACCTCGTGGACTACGCTGGGATGAATCTCGCGGGCCGGTCCGAGAGCCGAACGCTTCGTGTCACCCTGCCGGCATGGGCCGACGGCGTTCGCGTCCGGGGCCGAGCGCCGTTCGTGACGCCCTGGCGGACGATCCAGCTCGCTGACCGCGTGGAGGACCTCGCCCCCCAAGTGCTCACGCTCAAGCTCAATCCCCCGAGTCGCATTGCGGACGCCAGCGCCTACAAGCCCATGAAATACGTCGGCATCTGGTGGGGGATGCACATCAACACGAACACGTGGGGCGAGGGGCCGACCCACGGTGCCACCACAGCGAATACCCGTCGCTACATCGATTTCGCCGCCGCGAACGGCATGGGCGGCGTGCTCGTGGAAGGATGGAACGTCGGATGGAATGGCGATTGGATGGCGAACCGCAACGGCTTCTCGTTCACGCGCCCGTACCCCGATTACGACCTCGAAGGCCTTGCCGCGTATGCCCGGTCGAAGGGCGTGACGATCATCGGGCATAACGAGACGGCGATGGGCATCGAGAACTACGAGCGCCAGATCGACAGCGCATTCGCGCTCTATCAGCGGCTCGGCATTCGCGCGATCAAGACCGGGTACGTGAACGACAAGACGCCCGAGGGGCACGCCCACACCGGGCAGTACATGGTGCGGCACTTCCGGAAGGTCGTCGAGACGGCCGCGAAGTACGGGATTGGGGTCGACGTCCATGAGCCCATCAAGGACACGGGCGAGCGACGCACCTGGCCGAACATGATGACGCGCGAAGGTGGGCGTGGGCAGGAATACAACGCGTGGGGCGGCGACGGCGGCAACCCGCCGGAGCACGAGACGATCCTCTTCTTCACGCGAATGCTCTCGGGGCCGATGGACTTCACGCCGGGGATCTTCGACCTCACGATCGAGCGTCCAACGGGCAAGCCGCGCTCCCCGGAGGATCCGCGTCCACGGACCACGCTCGCGAAGCAGCTGGCGCTGTACGTCGTGCTCTACTCGCCGATGCAGATGGCCGCCGATCTCATCGAGAACTACGAGGGGCAGCGCGCGTTCCAGTTCATTCGCGACGTCGCCGTGGATTGGGACACGACACGCGTGTTGCAGGGACGCATCGGCGACTACGTTGCGGTTGCGAGGAAGGCGAAGGGGCGAGACGAGTGGTTCGTGGGTGCGATCACCGACGAGGATGGACGTACGCTCACCCTCCCGTTGTCGTTCCTTCCGTCCGGCCGCCGTTATGTCGCGGAGATCTACGCGGATGGGCCACGGGCGAACTGGCGAGCCAACCCAGAACAGGTGGTCATCTCGTCGCGTCCCGTGACGTCCGCGACGCGCCTCAGCGTCGCTCTCGCGCCGGGCGGCGGACAGGCCATTCGAATTCGGAGAGCGCAATGAGACACTCGATCCCGCCCATGACCGCTGCACTTGCCATCCTCGCGTGCGCTCCGGCGGAGCGGCGCGGGCCGAGCGATTCCGCCGCGTTGGCGGCCGTACCCGCGAGATCCTCGACCCTGCCGAGCGACGATCCGGCGTTTCATCCGGAGTGGTCGCGTAACGCGGTGATCTACGAGGTGAACGTCAGGCAATACACGCCCGAGGGCACGTTCGCGGCGTTACACGCCCACCTGCCGCGCCTGAAGCAACTCGGTGTCGACATACTCTGGCTCATGCCCGTACAGCCCATCGGGATGAAGAACCGGAAGGGGACGCTTGGCAGCTACTACGCGATCTCGGACTACACCGCGATCAACCCCGAGTTCGGCACCGAGGCGGACTTCAAGACGTTCGTCGAGGCGGCGCACCAGCACGGCTTCAGGGTGATCCTCGACTGGGTCGCAAACCATACGGCCCACGACCACGAGTGGGTGACGGCGCGTCCGACGTACCACGAGCGGCGTGCCGACGGCTCGCTCATCAACGCGCGCGACAACGAGGGGAAGGAAACCGACTGGACGGATGTCGCGGAGCTCGACTACGCGAATCGCGAGCTGCGGCAGACCATGATCGGCGAAATGCGATGGTGGCTCGAGCGCTTCGACCTCGACGGGTTCCGATGCGACGTCGCGGGCGGCGTGCCGATGGATTTCTGGGTCGAGGCACGAGCGGCGCTGAAGGCGGCGCGTCCCGATGTGTTCCTGCTCGCTGAAGCCGAGTCCCCCGAGTTTCACGCGGCGTTCGACATGACGTACGGGTGGGAGCTGCATCACCTGCTGAACGCGATCGCCCAGGGGAAGGACAGCACGGCATCGCTCGATCGCTACTTCGCGAAGCAGGACAGCCTGTATGGGCGCGGTGCGTATCGGATGTATTTCACGAGCAACCATGACGAGAACAGCTGGCAGGGCTCGGAGTTCGAGCGCATGGGCGCGAATCACCTTCCCGCGTTCGTGCTCAGCGCGACGGTGCAGAACTCGATGCCGCTGCTCTACACGGGGCAGGAGGTGAGCCTGCGGAAGCGACTGCGCTTCTTCGAGAAGGACACGGTGAGCTGGAGCGGCCCGTCGCTCGCGGACTTCTACTCGTCAATGTTCAGGCTGAAGCACGAGCAGCCGGCGCTCGCGAACGGGCCGTGGGGTGGGGAGCAACGCGTGTTGCGCACTGACGGGGGACCGCGCGTGTACGCCTTCACCCGGACGAGGGACACGAGCACGGTGCTCGTGGCGGTGAACTTCGGGGACCGAGCCGTGGCGGTGGGGTACAGTGGGCTTGGATTGCCAGGATCCTACACAGATTGGTTCACGCGCTCCGACGTCACGCTCGGCGCCGAGGGGCGTCTGGATGTTCCCGCGCACGGCTATCGCGTGCTCGTGAGGACAGGGGCCTAACGGCTCAGGCCACCGATCATCGCGACCTCTCCTCCGAGCCGTATCGCGCCCTTCGAGCATCGCGACCGGTCCGGGTTGTGAAACGGCAGGACAGGATGGACAGGATTAACAGAATGACGAAGATGACCTACGCGGTATTATAGTCGCTCGCGCCAGCGGCCTGAAATGATGAGGGGAACGGCATTCACGGACAGTGGCGTTCCGAGCGGCCGTTCCCCTCTTCCTTCAGGTCCCTTGCGGGACCAAGGTGGCTGCCGCCCGAGTCATCTTGGGTCTCCTGTCCATCCTGTCCATCCCCCCCCTGCCGTTTCCCCACCTCGACCGGTCGCAATGCCGACTCGGGCGACGAGGCTCGGAGTCAGCTAGCCTGAGCTCGGCGCAGAAGCTCCGCGAGAGGAGCTCGGAGCCGGAGCCTCCGAATCCTGCAATCCATGGACGAGGACCTCGAGCTCCCGAGCTCGGAGATCGAATTTGTGGCCCGTGCCCACGAGCCCGACGCGCAGGTGGCTCAGCGTCAGCTCGCCGCCCGTTGTCACCCGGCTCGCGTTGTCGTAGCGAACTGTGTCGCGTCCGTCGACGAACGTGACGCCGCCCACGCCCGCGACTTCGCCCACGTGGCCGTGAACCACGAGTGCCGTGTCCTCATCGATGCCTAACCCGAGGAGTTGCGGGTAGCCGGCGATCGTGACGAAGAGGCGATGCAGGCGTCGCCGTTGGGCGAAGTGCGTGTCGATGATCGTCTCGTACGTGAGCAGTCCGAGCCCCGGGCCGATGTACATCTCCACCTCGTTGCCCGACTCATCGACCTCACCGCCTGCCATCGTGGTCTCGGTGAGTGCGGCCGCGCCCGCGCTGGTGCCGCAGACGATGGCGCCCTGCATGTACGACGCGCGGATGGCCTCGCTCACCGCGGTTCCGCTGAGCGTCGCGATGAGGTGCACCTGGTCGCCGCCACCCAGGAAGATCCCGCTCGCCTGGCGAACGAGCGCCGCGATCTCCGGGTCGTTGGCCTGCTCGCGCGTGCTGACGATCGGGATCTCCACGTTCGACACGCCGGCGTCGGCGAAATCCTGGCGCCAGTGCCGGGCGGCGCGCTCGGGATTGCCGGACGCCGTGGTGAACCCGACGATGGGCGACCCGCGGTCCGCGCCGGCCAGGTGGAGAAAGGTGCCTAACGCCTCACCTTCGGGGGTGCACGCCCCGCCGATGAGCACGAGTGCGCCACGCGCCTCGTCCGCGGCGACGCGGCGCTTCCTGGCGCGTCCCGTCCCTCCGTTGCGACGGGGCCCGTTGTCAGTGGGCGGCATTCTCCATGGTATCCGTGTCGACGCCGGCGTGGGGCCCCAGCTCGGCGATCGTGAACGCCGCGAGCGCGGCGGCCACCTGGGCTTCGACCGGTGCGTCGCCGTGGACGTGGCCGCCATCCGCGACCTCGTCGGCATGCTCGATGAAAATGCGGCCGTCGTCCGCCCAGGCGGCGGCGCGCGCGACCTTCTTGTCCTTCCCCGTGATCGACGCGTCGGCAGCGAACACCGCGACGCGACACCCGGCATCGCGAGCACGATCCTGGACATCCCACGCCTTCGCCGGGGCGATCACGATCCCACCCTCCGGCACCGCGTCGGCGACCACGGCCACGAGACGGGACGCGCGCTCGGGGTCGCGATACCGCTCGGGAACGTCGGTCGGCCGGTCGTCGAGCACGATAGCGAGGTCGGAGTGCGCGTACGGAAGCCCTGCCTGGAGGATGTAGCCCGGGGCGACGTCCACCACGAGCGTGTCGTCGCCTCCGACCCCGCGGCGCGCGAGCTCCGCGCGTGTCTCAGCGCGGAGCGCACCGCCCGTGATGCCGCAGCACACGTGGTGGGTGATCGGCGGGGACGACGGCTGGTCGGCGAGCGCGCGAAGCTCGGCGATCGCGTGCGCCGCGCTCTCGAGCGTGCCCGCGAACGCGCGTTGCACGATGTCGAACGCCAGGGCGGCGGCGCGAAGCCCGACGACGTCGCTCACGTGCTCGAACACGACGGTGTACTCGCCGGGAACGTCGCCGCCACGCGTGCGCCCGTACCCGACCTCATGCCCGATCTGTCCCTGGAGCTCGAGCGCGACGTGCTCGACGATGTGCGGCGCGTACGTCCCGCGTCTCAGGCGCGCAATGAAGCCGCCGCGCTCGCCGATACTGCAGCGGTGCTCGACCAGCCCCGGGAGTGCGGCGAGCAGCGCGCCTGTCACGCCCGGGACGTGCGCCGACGAGATCTCGTCGTACGCGCCGATGACGAGGTCCATGCGCGTGACCGGGAGCCGCGACCAGTAGTTCGCCCCGCGAGTGGCGTGCAGCGCGGTCATGCGCATCTCCGCCGCCCGATCCCCGACGCTCATACGACCGCCGCTGGCTGCGAGCGCGCACCGAGATGGCGCAGGATGCCCTGCACGTCGTCGGCGAGCACGACCGCAATGTCGTTGTCGTCCAGGCGCGCGAGCGCGCGGTCCACGGCATCGAGCTCGTTGGGGACCACTTCCACGGCGTCGTCCGGCAGACCGCCCGCGGCGAGCCCCTCGCGCAGGAGCTTCGCGACGTCGCCGGGTGAGCGCCCGCGCAGGTCATCGTCCTCCTTGAGGATCACGTAGTCGAGCGCGGCGGCGAGCCGGCCGACTTCGCGAATGTCCTCGTCGCGCCGGTCGCCAGGCGAGGTCACGACGCCGATGCGCCGGTTCGCGTCGAGCGCGGTGACGAGGTCGATGAGACCAGCAACCGCGGCCGCGTTATGGGCGTAGTCCACGAGCAAGCGCCCGCGGCCGACGCGCATGAGGTTGAGGCGCCCCGGAGTGAGCGCCGGCGAGGGGAAGAACGAGAGCAGCCCGGCGCGAATGTCATCGTAGCGAATGCCCTGCACGTAGGCGGTGGCGATGGCGGCGAGGATGTTGCCACGCTGAAACCTGGCCGCGCCGGCCATCATGAGCGGCACGTCGCGGAGCGCCGCGATGGGGATGCGGAGGCGGCCACGCCGGATGACGAACGTGTCGCGCTCCACGAGGACCGCGATGCCGGCGCGCGCGAGGTGGTCTGCGACGACGGCATTCTCGGTCTCGCCTAACGTAGAGAGCAGCACGACGTCGCCCGGCGAGCGGTCGCGCATGGCGAGCACCAGCGGGTCGTCCGCGTTGAGCACCGCATGGCCCTCGCGCTTCACCACCGCCGCCACGACGCTCTTCACGTCCGCGAGCTGCTCGAGCGTGTTGATCCCGCGGAGCCCGAGGTGGTCGGCGCTCACGTTCAGCACGACGCCCACGTCGCACTCGTCGAAGCCGAGCCCCGCGCGAAGAATGCCGCCCCGCGCCGTCTCGAGCACGGCGACGTCCACCGTGGGGTTCGACAGAATGATGTTCGCGCTGAAGGGCCCGGTCATGTCGCCTTCGACGACGAGCCGGTTGTTGAGGTACACACCGTCCGTCGTCGTGAACCCCACCGTCTTGCCGGTGTGGCGGAAGATGTGCGCGATGAGCCGAACCGTCGTCGTCTTGCCGTTCGTGCCGGTGACCGAGATGACCGGAATCGTCGTTGGCTCGCCGGGCGGATACAGCATGTCGATGATCGGCGCACCGACAGGGCGCGGCATCCCCTCGCTCGGGTGCGTGTGCATGCGCACGCCCGGCGCGGCATTCACCTCGATGATCGCGGCGCCGTTCTCGCGAAACGGCACCGAGATGTCGGGCGTGATGACGTCGATGCCGGCGATGTCGAGCCCGACGACGCCGGCCGCCATCTCGCACGCTGTCACGTTGCTCGGGTGAATCTCGTCGGTGCGATCGATGGACGTGCCGCCCGTCGACAGGTTGGCGGTGGCGCGCAGCAGTACCGTCTCACCGGCCGCGGGCACCGAGTCGAGCGAGCGACCCGTGCGCCCCAGGTACTCGAGGGTCGCGTCGTCGCACGCGATGCGGGTCAGCACTTTCGTGTGCCCGACACCGCGCCGCGGATCGTCATTCGCCTGGTCGATGAGCTCGCGCACCGTGTGGGTGCCGTCACCCACCACGTGCGCCGGCACGCGCTCGGCGACGGCCACCACCTTGCCGCCAATGACGAGCACGCGATGGTCCCGTCCTTCGGCGAACTGCTCGACGATCACCCGATCTCCGTAGTCCTTCGCGCCCGCCCACGCGTGGCGAACCGCGGCTTCGTCAGTGAGGCGCACGGAGATCCCGCGGCCCTGGCTCAGGTCGAGTGGCTTGAGGATCACGGGGAACCCGATTTCCTGCGCCAGCGCAACTGCCTCGTCCTCGGTGTCCGCGACGGCGCCGTGTGGCACCGGCAGTCCGATGGCCTCGAGCACGCGCTTCGTGTCGTCCTTGTTCTGGGCGATCTCGATGGCGATGGCGCTGGTGTAATCGGTGAGCGTCGCCTGAATCCGTCGCAGGTTTCGCCCGAGGCCGAGCTGCACGAGCGAGCGGGAGTTGAGTCGTCGGACCGGGATCCCTCGACGACGTGCCTCCTCGACGATGGCCCAGGTCGATGGGCCGAGCCGAACGCGCTCGAAGAGGTCCTGAAGCTCGGTGATGGCCGCAGCGACATCGAACGCCGGCCCGCCGAGTGCGGCGCTCACGAGCGAGACGGCGTCGCGCATGGCCTGGAGGCCGACGTCTTCCTCGTCGTAGGCAACGATCACCCACCAGACGCCGGCGTCACCGGATTGCACCACGCGGCCGAAGCCGACGTCGCTCCCGGCGAGCGTCTGCAACTCGAGCGCGACGTGCTCGAGGATGTGGGGGATGTGCGTCCCTTCGACGAGCCGCTGAACGAAACCGCCGGGTGCGTCGCGCGTACACGGATGATCGTGCAGCGTCGGGAGCGCGGCGAGGAGTCTGTCGTTGAATCCCGGGACGTCGGCCGACCTGACGGGCTCGAGCGCACCGAGTCGGACGTCGCACGCGATGACTGGTGCGAGGCGCCAGTAGTTCGGCCCGCGGAGCGCGCGGAGGCGGGTCACGCGCAGCTCGTTCGGGTCGATCGCCGGGACCGACGGCGGGGTTACGAGGTGGGTGTCGGACATTTCGCCCGAACATTTGCAAGGACAACGCCGGGCTTGCGCGTTCCGCGCCCGCGACTCATCTCAGACTGCCGCTCGGCGCGCATGTCGGTAGTGCAGCGCGTTTCGCGTATGAGCGTGGTGAACCTTCGCCATGGTGCGTCTATGGACCTCTCTCGTGTAGCGATCGTAGCGGTGGCATCACTGCTCGCCGCGTGCGCCGACTCGCCGACGGCGCCGGTGCACATTCCACCGGCCGCCCCATTGTTCGACCAGGCGAGTGAAGGGCGCGGTGTGCTCCAGCGGTACGTCGCGATCGGGACGAGCATCAGTATGGGGTGGGCGTCCGATGGCGTGTTCGCTGGCTCACAGGTCGATTCGTGGCCTGCGCAGCTAGGGCGCCTCGGGCACCGTGAGATCACGCAGCCATTCATCGCGAGCCCCGGGTGTCGCCCGCCGCTCGTCGGTATCCTCGGCCTGAACCAGCGGCTCGACGGGTCGGCGGCGCTGCCCCCGCCGACTACCTGTGCGCCGCTCGTTCCCGGAGTGACGCTGCCCACGCAGAACGTGGCGATCAGCGGTGCGCGAACGGCGAACGCACTCGCGACGACACCCGAGGCGACTGCCGATCCCCTCGACGACCGAGTGTTGCCGCCGGGCGCGACGCAGGTGAGCGCGATGGCCGCGCAGAGTCCCAAGCTCGTGTCCGTGGAGTTAGGTGCCGCCGAAGTCCTCAGCGCGTATTCCGGCATCGCGATCGCCGGTCCGCCGCCCGCGCCCATTCTGGCGCCGCAGCTCTGGGCGCCACAGTACCGCGAGGTGCTGGATCGCGTTCAGGCGGTGCCGACCGTGAAGCACGTCGTGTTGGTCGGGCTCCCGACGACCCCGGCCGCCTTCCCCGCGATGCGGTTCGGACATGAGATCGCAGCGGAGGCGGGAGTTCTCGCCGCGTTGAAAGTCGTGGTGCAGCCCGACTGCGCCACGACGAACGCAAACAACCTGATCTTCGTGCTCCTGAAGCTCGCGCCGACGATCGTGGCGGCTGCGACGTCGCCGGTCCCCTTGCCGTTCTCGTGTGCGGACCTGCCGCCCAATCCGGCCTCGCCGGACTTTGTGTTGACGCCTGCGGATCAAGCGCTCGTCGCGGCCGTGCTCGGGCAGATGAATCAGGTCATTGCGGACGAGGCGGCGGCGCGCGGGTTCGCGTACTTCAGCTTGGATGCACTGTATGCGCATCCGGCCG
>DASURJ010000105.1:0-2080 GCA_036280115.1 Gemmatimonadaceae bacterium | reverse complement strand
TGCGCGTGTTCCGTGAGCAGGTGGTTCTCCTGCTCGAACGCGCGCGCGACTTCACGCCGAGCGTACTCGTACGCCTCGAGCACCGACACGCGCCCGTCCTTGTCGGCATCCGCCACGTCGCCCGCGTACGCCTGAACGAAGTAGTTCGCGAACCGCGTCTGGTTTCGCTCCATGCCCGATTTCGTCGCGGTCGCGATCACGCGATTCGGTCCGGACAGCGTCGCGACGAACCCGCCGCTCGCGCTCGCCGCGTTCACGAACGCGATCGTCGGACCGCCGATCCCGTCGAGCACCCGCGCGAAGTCGGCCGCGGTGATGTCAGGCCCGGGAACGTTGAAGCGCGCGGCGGCGTCGTCGCCGCTCCCGTGCCCGATCAGCATCACGAAGAGCACATCGCCGGTCTTCGACTGTTCGCCAAGCGCCGTGAGCTCACGAATGATGTTCTCCTTCGTCGACGCCGCCTTGATGCGGCTCGCGTCCCGCTCTGGCGACTCGGCGAGATGCACGATGTCAGCGGCCGGAACGCCGAAGCGCGAGGTGAGCGCGTCGATCATCGTCATCGCCTGCTTGTGAAACGCTCCGGCCAGCGCCGCCTCGCCCGCGACCCCAGTGACGATCAGCACTCGTACACGCCCCGAGCCCTGAGCGTGCACACCAGGCACAACCGCGAAGGCGCTCCCGAGCGCGAGCACGGCGAACAGGCCGCCGCACCGTCGGAGCGACGTGCGCCCTCGAACGCTCGTCATGCGAGCCCCCGCATCTTTCGGAAGCCCCACTCGCTCGTGACGAGCCCGAGCAACAAGAGGAAGATGATCGGCATGTCCCACAGGTCCTTCCTGTCGACAACCGTATTCCCGGCCTCGGTGAACACGATGTCTTTCGCGAGCTCCGTGACGTTGTCGGGCGTATAGAAGCGCCCGCCTGTTTCATCAGCGATGCGACGCAGGAGTGGTGCTCGCATTTCCGCCCCGAAGTACTCCGTCGTCAATTCGCCTGACGCGACGTAGGCGGGGGCGCTCGTCACCGTGTCATTCCCGATCCGCGTCTTCACGTCGATGCGATACAACCCCTTCTCGGCCGGGGTGAAGCTGGCCTTGTACTGCCCGTCGCGTGTCACCGACCACTCGAGCGGAACCTCGACCACACTGCCCGACGGCGCGGTCACGCGAGCAACGGCCTCGGCGTTGTTCACCTTGAGATAGCTCCGGTCCGAGATCTCCGCGTCGAGCTCGACCGGGTCGGCCGTCGACACCTGGTCGCCAACAGCCGCAACCATCACCCGCGCCGGCACATCGTTCACGAGCCATCGCAGGAGCTGCCTCCAGTACGATTCGAACGTCTGGTCCTCGACCGAGATCGTGGGATCCATCTGCCACATCCACGAGTCCTGGATCGGAAACACGATCGACTTCCCGCGACCGTACCGCTGGAACGCGAGCACGACCTGTCGGTCGCCCTCCTCGGTCGGGACGCCGGAAAGCAGGACCGTTGCGCCCGGTTTCGTGCGCCCGATCCGGTTCACCGACGACACTGCCGGCATCGACTTCCAGTGCTTCACCGAAAGGCTCTCGGCGTCGGCGATCTGCGTCGCGGCGTGCATCGATCCGGGGACCGTCACCTCGACCTTCAGCTCACTGAAGTAGGGCGCGTCCGCGTCGGGCAGTCGCGCGAGCTCGACGGGCAGCACGTCCGACACCGGCGTCCCCGCGAAGCCGCCCTCGGCGAGGGCGCGCCGCCCGCCTAACGCGAGTAGCCCGCCGCCCCGCTCGCTCACGAAGTCCGCGAGCATGCGCAGTTGATCGCCGGTGAAGAAGCTCGCTTCCATACTGCCCAGAATCACGCCCTTATAGGCGAACAGCTCATCGCGCGTTTTCGGAAACCCGGCCACCAGATCGAGGCTGTCATCGACGCTGAAGCGACGGAACTGGTCCTTGGCGAGGCGCTGCAGCGTCACGAGCTGGAGGTTCTTGTCCTCTCGTACGGCCCGGCGCAGAAACGCCATCTCGGGCCGCGGCTCACCCTCGATGTACAGGATCTTCTCGCGCCGATCGCTCACCGTCACGATCGCCTGCTGCGTGTT